>JAFZFR010000095.1 GCA_017555805.1 Alistipes sp.
AGGAGGGTAAGATTGGCGTAAAGATGAAGGCCGATATGTTTGAGCCTCGCACACGCACCTTCACTCTCTGGGAGGCTATCCCAGCGGGTGTTGATATGGCGGTTGATACCATCGTTGAGTATTGGCAGCAGTTGAAACTCATCTTCCAGCCAAAGACCAAGATGTATGAGGAGTTGGGTGGTTTCATCTCTATCGGCAATATCTTCCCATCGGAGTGGGATTGGGCTCGCTTCTGGTCGATGACAGCCTTCTTGTCGGTTATGTTGGCTGTGCTCAACATCCTGCCTATCCCAGGTTTGGATGGTGGTCACGCACTCTTCACTTTGTGGGAGATGATTACTGGTAGAAAGGCGAGCGAGAAGTTCCTCGAGGTGATGCAGTATATCGGCTTTGCTATATTGCTTGTGCTTGTGATTTACGCCAACGGAAACGATATTTATAAATTGCTGTTCAACTAATGGCTAAACTGAAGAAGGCATATTTCTGCCGCGAGTGCGGTTTTGAGGCGCCCAAGTGGTTGGGTCGCTGCCCAGCGTGTGGCGAGTGGAACACCTTTACGGAGGAGGTTATCTCGAAGTCTACATCGGCTGCCGCCTCGGTGTTGCCCGCAACGCAGAGTACGCCGCAGCGCGTTAGAGAGATTAAGCCCGCCACGCATCAAAGACTCGATATGTGCAATGCTGAGGTCAATCGTGTGTTGGGTGGTGGTCTTGTGCCTGGGTCGCTGGTGTTGCTCGGTGGTGAGCCTGGTATCGGTAAATCTACCTTGAGCCTCCAACTTGCGCTCACATCGCACGGACTGCGTACGCTCTATGTCTCTGGCGAGGAGTCGGCGGAGCAGATAGGTATGCGTGCCGAGCGCCTTGGCGTGGGCAATGAGGAGTGCTACATCTACGCCGAGACCCTGCTTGAAAATATCCTTCAGCAGATTGAACAGCAGAAGCCTGATGTGGTGGTGATTGACTCCATTCAGACCATCTACACCCAGACCATCGAGTCATCGGCGGGTAGTGTGTCGCAGATTAGGGAGTGCGCCGCATCGCTTCTGAAGTATGCCAAGACAACGGGAACTTCAATCTTTATTATCGGTCACATCACCAAGGATGGCACCATCGCCGGACCGAAGATTTTGGAGCATATCGTTGATGTGGTGTTGCAGTTCGAGGGTGACGGAAATAATGTCTATCGCATCCTGCGTGGCATCAAAAACCGCTTCGGCGCAACCTTTGAGATAGGTGTATTCGAGATGCTGGACAACGGTCTGCGTGCCGTTGAAAACCCATCGGAGATTCTGCTCTCGCACTACGAGGAACCATTGAGTGGTATCGCAGTGGGTGCGTCGGTGGATGGCGTGCGTCCATATCTTATCGAGGTGCAGGCGCTGGTGACAAATGCCGCTTACGGTACGCCACAGCGCAATGCGACGGGATATGATTCGCGCCGAATGAGTATGTTGCTGGCGGTGCTGGAGAAACGAGTGGGAATGAAGATGTTTCAGAAGGATGTCTTCCTGAACTTCGCTGGCGGTTTCCGCGTGGCAGATACAGGACTTGACCTTTCGATAGTGTCGGCGGTCATCTCATCATACTACGACCGCGCTGTGCTTGATGGCGTGTGCTGCGCTGGCGAGGTAGGTCTGTCGGGCGAGGTGCGCCCCGCACCCCGCAGTGAGCAGCGCATCAGTGAGGCTGCCCGTCTGGGCTTCCGTCGCATCATTGTCTCTGGCTTCCTTCGCAAGAACATCAAAGCCCCAAAGGGCATCGAAATCGTCTATATCAACAACATCAGCGAACTCCCTCCTGCCCTCTTTACGGAGAATATGTAGTGGTGTTGGAAGTTTCTTCGTAACAAAGCGATACTAAAAAAGGTTGCCTAACCGCTTGGGTTGGACAACCTTTTTCTATTTTGTTCATCTGCCGATTTACTCCTGTGGCACAGTCAGCACATAAGCACGACCGCCTGCCTCTCGTTCGTATGGAAATTGATAATATTCTTCGTAAGGCAGATATATCTTTTCTTTCAATATCTTGCTTCCGGTCTTATCTTTAATTGTGATAGATGGCTCTCCTGTATCTGTGTACAGACCAGGATACCACAATGCGTAAATGAATGCATTTCCATCAGCATCGGTAGTGGTGTTGAACTCAATGTTCTCATAATCACCTCCATATACCTCGGGGGCAATCCACTCAAGTCTGATAGCATAAGTCACACTCTCCAATGAAACCTTTATCTCGGTATTTGGCTTGTAGCTTACTCTGATACGGTTATTTCGTCCTATCTCCATGTTATCCCAATCAGCATCAAATGAGATGTTGAGAGTGTTGTTATTTATGTCGTAATATTGGTTGTCGCCATATAATTCATACATGCAAACTGATAAAAATTCATTGAGATATGGCGTCTTATTCGTTGTCTTCTGGAGAAAGTACAAATAAGTATCATAATTGAAGGTCATTGACATATTTGGGCAATATGTTACATATATGCCAATTTCATCAAATGTTGGAAGCAATATTGGTTTTTCGCTTTCCCAGGTCGAACCATTATAGGTGATTGGGTATAGATAAATAGGAATTTCCTCCTCAAGATCCATCTCCGCAGAATAGAGAGTTATCTCCACCCACAACTTATCACCTGCCTCCCAGGCTGTCTTGCCATATACATCAGCACGGGTTGCGGGGAAGTCTGCTACATTGATAGTCACAGGGTGCAACTGTGGTGTCGTTGGCTCTGCCTCCTCCTTTGAGCAGGCGAAAGCGAACAATGCTATTGCGATAAAAAGAAATTTCTTCATAGTAATACTCTGTTAGTCTGTTTGTGATTTTTCGAATTATCCCAATGGGAACTCATTACCCCAACTTGGATAATCATCTGTACTTGCAGCAAATCCCTGCTCAACTGCCACCTCGATAATCTCTACCTCGGGTGCGATGTAATTCTCTTTCTTCATTAGTTTAAGTTTTATGTATTTTATTTTAACGGATGCAAAGGTATTCGTAAATTATTAAATATGAAAACATTTTCGCGATTATTCATCAATTTTTTGAGCCCTTTATGCCATAGGTGGGTGATGTGCAATGCGCCCTTTGGCACTAAATTTGAATAAATTACCCTCAAAAGCAATACAATGACAATTAGTGATTTGAAGAGTTTGACCGCTGGCGAGGGTTTTGTGCTGGTGGATTTTTATGCGCAGTGGTGTGGACCTTGCAAGGCGATGCACCCTGTGCTGGATAGAGTGCAGGAGCAGTTGTCGTCGTTGGTGGATATTATCCGCATAGATGTTGATCGCCCCGAAAATGCTGCGCTGGCGGCGCATCTGCGTATTCACGCAGTGCCGACGCTAATTCTCTTTCGTGAGGGGCGCATATTGTGGCGCTCGAGCGGTGTGATGTCGGTGCAGGAACTCGTCAATGAACTCAAGCGTCAGGAGCGCCTTGAGATCTACTGACCACTCCCTAAAACTCCATTCTCCAACTCATCTCCTCGCGGATGTAATCGGTTGCGGCGCAGTTGTTTAGAGTCTCAATAGTGCTCTTTACCACGCCCTGCAACTCCACATTGAGATATGCTGCAGCAAGCAGCGCTACGCAGCCCTGCGCTATGGGGCGAGAGTCGGGATAGCGGCTTACAATATCAACAACAGACTCTATCTCCGCCGTGGATATTGCGTTGCTTCTCGCTGCTGCCATCATTGCGGCGTAGACAACCCATTCGCTCTCGCTGCGAAGCCACTCCGCGACAATCTCCATTACGGCAGGAGAGTGGCGAAGCAAAGCAAATGCCGCCTCTTCGGCGAGCTCCGAGTTGGTGATGCCATTCGCCCAGAGCGCTGAGTTTGATGCGTTGATGAGTGTCGGGTCTGCGATGTGGAATGCGGCGAGCTTCAGCTCACGCACCTGCTGCTTGAAGAGGTACTCCGCCAGTGCGTGGTCGTGCCCCTCCGCCTGTGCAATCTCACGCACGGTAGGCAGGCTCACGCCGTAGTTCAGACCATAGTTCTCGCCGTAGTAGAACATCGCGTCCGCCACGGCTCCATTCATCTGCTTGCGCATCTTGCCAAGCAACGATATCATCTTCGAGGTATTATCCACAATCCTAATCTTTAGGTAAATAATTGAAAAAAGGCTGCAAACGATTATGTCGGCAGCCTTTGTAGGTTTCGTGTTGGGCTATTTCTTCGCCGGGTTGAGGATGTAAGCCGTACGGCCCAACTCATACACTGGGAGTGTCGCGCTACCAACCACCTTGTTGCCAGCCGCCACCGAGCAGTTTGCCAGGCATGCGATGCGTACCGCGATAGCCGACTTGTTCGATGCCTCTATCTCCTGAACGCTTGTGAACGCAGGTGTTACGCCCGAGTCAGCGAGTGTAAGTTTTACGGCGTCGCCATCAGCCGAAGCGGGCTTTAGGCCGCTCTGTGCCGCGAACTTCGCTACGACATACTCCGTTACGCCATTTGCCAATGGAATGGTGTAGGTGTGGGTCGATGTCGAGCATACCTTCTTGCCGAGGAACAACTCCAGGAGCTCCTGCTCCTTCTTGTCGAGCGCGTCGAGTGCATCCTTCAAGCCGCCGCCAAATACATTCTCGCCAGCCTCGCCCGTAATCAACTCCATACGGTGCTTGCGGATTGAGAAAATCATCTGCGCCGCCTGATATGCTGCATCCTCGGTGCTCACGATTGCCGATGAGAGGCGGTCAGGAGTAATCTTCGCGAACTCCTCCTCTGTGCCGAGATAACCCTCTACGGCTGTGCTGGTTGCATCTGCTGGAAGTGCTGTTGCGCCCATCTCTGCAAGGCAGATTGCTGCGTTTCTCACTGTGTATGTCGTGCGCTCAACCAGTGCAGGGCGAATCTCAAGGAACTTCTGCGCATACTTTGCGTAAGGACCTACGATTGTCTGCTCCTTGGTTACGGTGAGTTGTACCTTCAGAGTCGTTGCAGGGTCAGAGATGACCAACTTGCCCGAAGCGTCATAGTAAGGACCAACCACAGCGCAGTGTGTGTTATTCTGTGCCGAAAGGGTAGCGACTGAAAGCATCGCCAACGCCAAAAGTGATAAAATTCGTTTCATTTCAAATAGTATTTTTTCTTTATTGTAGCAAAATTACTTGTTTTGCCTGTATAATCAAAATTTTAGGTAAAAATCCTTTGTCAAAGCCTTGTATTTTTCGCTGAAGCCCAACATTCCCTGGTCCTCGATGATTAGTTGCTCGGTTGTGGCGGGCTCGGCGGGCGGGTCGGCTTGCAACTCGGTCATTATGCGCTTCACGCCACTTGTGGGCGTTGAGTGTACCTCGGTGCGGCGGGTGACAAAGAGCCTTCCGCGCGCGGCAGAGAGAAATCGGTCGGTCTCTGTGGGTGGCAGTATGAGCGAGAACCTGCCCCCTGGGGCGAGCAGTCGCAGAACGCCATCGGTGAGTTCCTTGAACGAGAGGGTTGCGGTGTGTCGCGCCATCGAGCGCTGCTGGTCGGGTGGCAGTTGCGAGTCCACGAAAAATGGAGGGTTGGAGATTATCACATCAAACTTCGCCTCGGGTGCAAACTCCTGCAACGATGTGTGAAAAGCCTCGATGCGCTCGCTCCACGGACACGCCTCGATGTTCTCTCGGGTCTGGGTGATGCACTCTGCGTCGATGTCGATGGCGGAGATGAGCGCCTCGCTGTGGCGTTGTGCCGCCATTATGGCTATAAGTCCCGAGCCCGTGCCAATGTCGAGTATTCGCTGGCAGTTGTCGGGGATGTGTGCCCACGCGCCCAGAAGCGTTCCATCGGTGCCGACCTTCATCGCACACTTGCCGTGGTTTATGTGAAACTGCTTGAATGTAAAACCTTTACCTCGCATAACTACTCCTTTAAGAATCCATCAATTCCCGCGCCAAACAACGAGTAGTCGTAGCGCACGGGGTCTTGGGCGTCGAACTCGCGCAGGGCGGCGGTAATCTCGGCGGTAGCCTTCCAGTCGTTCTGTTTGCGCTTTAGGAGTCCCAGCGCGCGACCCATATTTCCCGTATGGAGGTCGAGCGGCAGATATAGCGCCGACATCGGAATCTTCTGCCAGAGTCCGAAGTCCACGCCTCGCTCGTCGCGGCGCACAAACCAGCGCAAGTACATATTCAGTCGCTTGCAGGCTGCGCCCTTGTCGATTGATGAGAGGTGCTTCTCGCAGTGCTTGTCGTGGTCGCAGGCGAAGAACTCGCTGCGGAAGCGCGACAATACCTGCGCCATATCCTGCGTAGCCTCGTAGTTACACTCAAAGAACTCGCCGATGCCGCCCCAGCGCTCCATTATGTGGCGCATACAGAGTACGAAATCGGTGAAGTCCTGGCCATTGAAGGTGCGGTGAACATAGGTTTGCAGATGGCGTAACTCCTGCGCCGAGGCGTTGCGTACATAGTCCGCTGGCGCATAGTCCATATATTGCATCATCCGCCTCGCGCTCTTGACGATAGCCTTGCGGTTGCCCCACGCGATGGCGGCAGCCAGAAAGCCCGCAACCTCGCGGTCGTGGCGGTCGGTGAATGAGTGTGGTATGCTGATGGGGTCGGGCTCGATGAACTCTGGGCGGTTGTATTTGTCGTGCAGATGCTCGAGCAGGTCGCGTAACTCGTCGTGTTGCATAGGTTAGATTATTTCGCCGTCACGCATAGTGATTTTGCGGTCGGCCATTGATGCCAAACCCTCGTCGTGAGTGACAATTACGGTGGTCTGTCCCAACTCGTCGCGCAGGCGGAAGAACAGAGAGTGTATCTCGTCGCGGTTCTTTGAGTCGAGGTTGCCCGAAGGTTCGTCAGCCAAGAGCAGGGCGGGGCGGTTAATCAGCGCACGCGCGATGGCAACTCGCTGCTGCTCACCACCCGACAGGGCGCTGGGCTTATGCGTCAGGCGCTCCTTGAGGTTCATCATCTCCAGCAGTTGCTTCGCCTCCTGCTCCACCTCCTTTGGTTTGCGGTGGGCAATGAGGGCGGGCATCATCACATTCTCCAGAGCGGTGAACTCGGGCAGGAGGTGATGGAACTGGAACACGAAACCAATCTTGCGGTTGCGGAAGTCCGATAGTTGGTCGTCGCCCAGATGTGCCACCTGCTCGCCATCGATTGTGAGCGAGCCGCTATCCATAGGCGACAGCGTGCCGATAATCTGCAACAGCGTGGTCTTTCCCGCGCCGCTCTGACCTACAATCGACACCACCTCGTGGGGCTTCACCTCGAGCGATACCCCTTTGAGCACCTCCAGCGTGCCGTAACTCTTGCGTATATTTTCTGCCTTAATCATATTACAAAGGTACACAATATAAATTCAAAATTCAAAATTTTATTTTATATTTCACTCCCCACAACTGGCGATGAATTTGCGACAGAAAAGAAATTTTTGCTTTGAAAAGAAATTATTTTTTCGTATATTCGCAGTAGGAAAACATCGAAACACTACGGGCAATGAAAACGACGCATAAAATATTGATGCTTCTATGCTTTATGTTGTTTACATCTTGCTTGGTGGATGAGTTTAAGGATAAGAGTTATCACTCAAAGCATTTAATCGACATATATTACGACTCGACCGAAGCGGTTATTAGGGCTGATGAAACAATGATTGAAATATCGTTTCTACCACTCTGCCCGCCTGCGAAAAAGTATTGTTCGCCAGAGTATTGCCGTGTGGCAAAGGAGGAGCAAAGCCAAACGCAGAGTGAAATGTTCTTTGAGTGCGCCGAGCGAAATAATGATTATTATGAGTGGCAAGTGCCATATAAGCTTTGGGGCAATAACTCATTGTATTGCGCGTATGCCAATACTGCGTTGGTTAGGGGCGTGAAAGCGATAGAATTGACCAGCGACAGAGATTATGATGCGGAGCACCCCGCGGGAGAGTCGCTGATGGATATTATGGATATGTTGATTGACTCTTTTGGGGAATATGTGGGTGTAAATCTTGCTGGGGTAAATACTGCTTCAAACCATTTTGGTGATACCCATAAAAAATACAATGAATTTACTCAAAAGGAGTTGTCGGTGATTGGTCCTATCATAAACTTGAGTTACGGCAACTTGCCGACATTGTCAAAGAAACATAACTTTACCCTCACAATAACCTTCGATGATGGCGAGGTCTTTACCGATACGGTGGAGGTGAATTTTTAGGTTGCGAGGCTGATAAACCCCGATTATCCCCCGACATTGACCCAGTGTCGGGGATTTTTTTTGATGCAAAAACTCAAAAATCTTTGGCGGAAGTGTGGTATTTAAGAAAAAAAGCGTATCTTTGCGCGCTATGTTTAACTAATTTAACTTTTTGAGAAAATGCCAAAAATGAAAACAAATGCCGCTGCAAAGAAGAGATTTACTTTCACCGGCACAGGTAA
>JAFZFR010000096.1 GCA_017555805.1 Alistipes sp.
ATTCTTTTCTTGCAATAAATATGAATATTTATTACATTTGCGCTTTGTATGCCCTCGCCAGAGGTCAATACGGGAAAGTTAGGTAATAAAAGAAAAGAAAAGACAGATAAGTTATGTTAAGCAGAAAAGTTGCAGCACAGTTGCGCGATTATGAGACTCCGTTCTATCTCTATGATATCAACCTGCTACGCCAGACATTGGAGAGCGTAGTGTATGAGTCTAACAAATACAATTACAAGGTCCACTACGCCATCAAGGCGAACAACGATGACTACCTCCTGGAGATTATCAAGGAGTACGGCATCGGCATCGACTGCGCCAGCGGTAACGAGGTGCGTAAGGCTATTGAGATGGGCTTCGACCCAAAGACCGTAGTATATGCGGGCGTGGGTAAGCGCGACAAGGAGATTCGC
The DNA here is from genome assembly GCA_017555805.1 of Alistipes sp. Taxonomy (GTDB): domain Bacteria; phylum Bacteroidota; class Bacteroidia; order Bacteroidales; family Rikenellaceae; genus Alistipes. Next base: position 414 of record JAFZFR010000096.1, read on the forward strand.
TATGCCATTGAGCAGCAGATTCTTGCAATCAACTGCGAGTCTATCGAGGAGTTGCAGGTGGTAAACCAGATTGCGGGCGAGTTGGGAGTAAAGGCTGATGTTGGTCTGCGCGTAAACCCAGATATTGACCCAAAGACAAACCGTTGTATCGACACAGGTCAGGCAGATAGTAAGTTCGGTATCTCTTACGATGAGATTTTGGAGAATGTGGACCTTATCAAGTCGTTGGAGAACATCAACATCATCGGCATACATATCCACATCGGCTCGCAGATTCGTGAGTTGCATGTCTTCGAGAATATGTGTAACAAGGCAAACGCCATCGTTGAGAAGTTGGAGTCACTCGGTTTCTCATTCCGTATGGTGGATGTAGGCGGTGGCCTGGGTATCAACTACGATGTGCCAGAGAATGAGCCTATTCCAAACTTTGCTTCGTTGTTTGCTATCGTTCACGAGTATCTGAATGTAGAGGGCAAGGAGGTACACTTCGAGTTCGGCCGCTCAATCGTGGGCGAGTGCGGCGAGTTGATTACAAGCGTGCTCTACAACAAGACCACTGCGACTGGTCGTCGTCTGCTGATTATCGACGCAAGTATGACTGAACTTATCCGTCCAATGCTCTACGGCTCGTACCACAACATCGAGAACATCACCTCGACAGAGGAGGTTTGCAAGAAGTACACCGTGGTGGGTACGGCGTGCGAATCGACAGATGTGTTCGACGAGAATGTGAGCCTGAAGAAGAGCATGCGCGGCGATTTGCTCTCAATCAAGTCGGCGGGCGCGTATGGTCGTTCAATGGCGTCGCAGTACAATATGCACGACCTGCCAAAGGCGGTTTACAGCGATAAGTTGCAGACAAAATAGTTTTCCATCTGGCAATATTCAGGCGATGAACCGAAAGGAGTTTATGAAGGTGGCGGCCGCCTCGGTGGTGGCAATGGGTGCCCAGAGCGCGGGGACTGACCTCTTCGCGGCGCCCGTACGCGGTAAGAGAGCGCAGAGCGAGGGTATCGCAGTGCGTTTTCTCGGCACGGGAGCGGCAGACTGGAAGGGGCGCGACGAGCGAGGTGAGCATCGCCGTTTGTCGAGCATCATCATGGAGGGTCACATCCTCGTTGACTTCACGGCCTCTTGCCTTGATATGCTGGAGGGTTATCAGCCCGACACCATCTTCTACACCCACTCGCACGGCGACCACTACAACCCAGCGGCGGCGTTGCAGGCGGGCGTTAAAAAGGTCTATTTGAGTCAGACCTGGTATGACATCGCAAAGCGCGAGTTTTCCGCTGCGGCACGCAGGCAAGGCGCGGAGATGCCGACCATCGTTCCGCTCTATGTGGGTCAGGCTGTGGAGGTTGGCGACCTAATCATCACCCCACTGCCAGCGAGTCACGCCACGGGCAACACCTTCGAGCAGGCGCTCATCTACCTTATTGAGAAGGCGGGTGCGAGGTTGATTTACGCAACCGACACGGGAGGCATTCCTGCCGTTGCGGCACGCCTTGCGGGCATCGACGCGCACGAGAAGGGAGAGCCCATCACAGCACTCATTATGGAGGCGACGATGGGCACTGACCACGACGATGATTACCGTATGTTCACCCACACCAGCGTCGGCGGAGTGGCACGCATTGTGAAGGTATTGGAAAAGACAAAGCGCTATGCGCCACCCGCAGGGCAGCCAGTCTATTTGACGCACATGGCACGCACGCTCCACCCCACGCAGGCGGAGTTGGATGTTACGCTTCCAAAGCCTTTGGCGGCGGCGTATGACGGGCTGGAGGTAGTCTTTAGGGCGAAGTAGGGTTTCGCAGAGAAAGATTATAAATATAAAAGCAGCAATCGATTGGCGATTGTTGCTTTTTTATTGGTGACAACTCCTCTTTTTTAAGAAAAAAGAGAGGCATTTGAATAAAAATCATTATCTTTGAAAAATAATTTACCTGAAACATTATGAATATCGAACTTATAAAATCGGAATTGAAGAGACTTACCTCTTTGGTTGCGTCGTGGAATAGTGGCGAGAGCGTATCCGCCATTGAGCGTGATTTGGCGCTTGAGAAGTTGGTAAAACTCTATGAGATGGTGCGCTTCGACCTTTGCGAGGAGGCAGAGGAGAGCGTTAAGGAGGAGAGCGTTGAGCAGACTCCAGCACCTGTCATCCCTCCCGTTATGCCAGAGGCTAATGATGAAGGCGACGAGGAGCAGGAGGTGGAAGTAGAGTTAATCTTCGCAGAGGATGATGACCAGGAGGAGACTTTCTCCGAAGAAAATGCGAGCGAAGAGGAGGCAGAGGTTGAAGAGGAGGTTGAAGAAGAGGTTGAAGAGGAGGTTGAAGAGCCAGCCGCCGAACCTATGACCATCCCAGCCGTTGGCATCGAGGCAGAGCCAGTATATGAACCCGAGCCAGTGGTTGAGGTCGCTCCAGAGCCAGTAGTTGAACCCGAGCCAGTAATAGAGGTTGCTCCAGAGCCCGAGCCTATGCCAGAGCCCGAGCCAGTAGTAGAGGTTGCTCCAGAGCCAACGCCTGCGCCCGTTCCAACTCCAGAGCCAACACCTGCGCCCGCTCCAACTCCAGAGCCTGTGCCACAGCGCCCAGTGGAGCGTCCACGCAAGCCCTCGATGGAGAGTCTGTTCGGCACAGAGGAGATTCAGCGCAAACCTCGCTCGAAGCATCAGCGTATGATGGCAATATACAGCGACCCACAGCCAAAGCAGGAGAAGGTGGTCGATATCTCAAGAATATTCGAGATGGAGGATGACGAGGAGTTTGAGATGACAGCAACACCAACTCACCGCGCGGAGAGTGTCCCTGCAAACACCGTAAACGACCTCTCGACAAGCAAGACTACACTTGCCGACGCTATAGCCCCTGCGACAACAACGCTCGCCGACATCATCGTTGCGCCAGCGCCACTCGCCGAGGAGATTACTACGGCTCGCACCACAACGCTCCGCAAGGCGTATGGTCTGAATGATAAGTTCCTGATGACGCGCGACCTCTTTGATGGCGACGGCGAGGCATTCGAGGAGGCTATCACAGCCCTCGACGAGTGCGAGAGCCTCGACGATTGTATGATTTACATCGCCGAGAACTACGAGTGGAATCCCGACTCGGAGGGTGCGAAATTCATTATGCAAATGTTGGAGCGCAAACACTCATAAACCGCTATGTCGAAACTCTACATCGTGCCTACACCGATAGGCAACCTCGACGATATCACACTTCGAGCAATCAAGACGCTCGAGGCGGCAGACTACATCCTTGCCGAAGATACCCGCACAACATCATTCCTGCTCAAGCACCTGGGCATCGAGAAGAAACTATACTCGCACCACAAGTTCAACGAGCACGCCACAGCCGCATCGGTAGCCGAGGCTATCGGCGAGGGTCGTACCGTGGCGCTGGTGTCGGATGCTGGCACACCTGGTATCTCCGACCCTGGTTTCCTGCTGGTGCGTACTTGCGTGGAGGCGGGCATCGAGGTTGAGACACTGCCTGGTGCTACGGCACTCATCCCTGCGCTAGTCCAGAGTGGATTTCCTTGCGACCGCTTCTGCTTCGAGGGTTTTCTTCCGCAGAAGAAGGGACGCACAAAGCGCTTGCAGGAGTTGGCTACGGAGCAGCGCTCGATAATATTCTATGAGTCGCCATTCCGCGTGGTGAAGTGTCTGGAGCAGTTGGCAGAGGTGTTCGGCGCAGAGCGTCGCGTGTCGGTGTCACGAGAACTCACGAAGAAGTTTGAGCAGACCGTGCGAGGCACCATCGCCGAGGTGCTCGACCATTTCCGCACACACGAGCCAAAGGGCGAATTTGTAATTGTCGTGGCGGGTTGCCCAAAACCCGAGAAGGAGCGCAAGCACAACCGCTACGCAGAGAGTGAGGAGGAGTAGATTATGTCACAGCAGCAGCCAAAACTAACTATACTGCAACGCATTGCGCTTGAGAGCCTGTGGGCGTTGTGCAGAGGCTTTGCCCTGCTACCCCACTGCATCCGTCACGGCGTGTTTGGCAACCTGACGCACTTCGTGTTGTGCTATGTGTTGCGCTACCGCCGCAAGGTAATGATGGACAATCTGCGCCGCTCGTTCCCCGAAAAGAGCGAGGAGGAGTTGTGCAAAATCAGCGTGGCGGCATACCGCAACCTCGCCGAGCAGATTATCAACACGATAAGCCTCTCAGGTATGAACGACAAGATTCGCCAGGAGCGAATGGATATCATCAATGCCGAGGAGACAAGAAAAGATGCCGCGGGCAGAAGCGTCATCATCCTGACGGGTCACTACGGCTGCTGGGAGGGTGGCGGTGTAATCGGCCTTGCCCTGCCAGAGCAGAGTTTTGTGGCTGTGTATCATCAACTTAAGAGCGTAGTGTTTGATGAATTGATGAAGCGCATACGCATCTCGACAAATGTCGATGTGGTGGAGATGAAGCGCATTATGCGCCACTTCCTCGATCACAAGGATAAGCGCCCGATGACTATCGGCCTTGCGTCAGACCAGAACCCTACGGTGCGCTTGAATATGCCGTGGTACAAATTCCTGCACCAGTGGACAGCCTTCTTCGATGGTGGCGACACGCTGGCGATGAAGTATAAGTTGCCCGTTTACTACTTCACGATGCGACGCGTCAAGGCGGGTCACTACAAAGCAGAGTTTATCCGATTATATGACGGCGAGGAGGCCGTAGAGCCATACACCATCACCGAGCGCTATGTGAGGGTGTTGGAGAAGGATATTCAGGAGTGCCCAGAGTTGTGGATATGGACCCACCGCCGCTGGAAGCACACCCCACCCGCAGAGTTACAAGCACAGAAGATATGATATCAACAGCCGTAGTCATACTGAACTGGAATGGTCGTCAGCACCTTGAGCAGTTTCTGCCAAGCGTGGTGAAGCACACGCCAAGCGCGGTGCGTATCGTCGTTGCCGACAATGGCTCGACGGACGACTCGGTGGAGTTTGTGCAGAGCACCTACCCCACAATCGAGGTCGTTCGGCTGGACTACAACTACGGCTTTGCAAAGGGCTATAACCTTGCTTTGGAGCGCGTGGATGCGGAGTGTTTCATTCTGCTGAACTCGGATGTGGAGGTCACAGAAGGCTGGGTTGAGCCATTGGTTGCGACCATCACAAACGACGCCAGGGTGGGCGCAGTAGCTCCCAAGTTACGCTCGTATGGCTACCGCGAGAAGTTCGAGTACGCGGGCGCGGCGGGCGGATATATTGATGTGCTGGGTTACCCATTCTGCCGAGGAAGAATACTATCGGAGGTGGAGCGTGACGAGGGTCAGTATGATGACAAGCGAGAGGTGTTTTGGGCAAGCGGAGCGGCGTTCTGCTGTCGTGCCGAACTATTCAGGCGCCTGTGCGGCTTCGATGCTGATTTCTTTGCACATATGGAGGAGATTGACCTCTGCTGGCGAATGCAGTTGGCGGGATATAAGGTGATGGTAGAGCCTCGCAGCGTGGTGTATCATCTGGGTGGCGGCACTCTGCCGAATGACTCGCCGAGAAAACTATATCTTAACTACCGCAACAATCTGATGATGCTCTTTAAGTGTGCGCCCGCGTGGCAGCGATGTCTGGTGGCGGTGGCACGCCCCGTGGCGGATGCGTTGTCGGCGGTGGTATATCTGGTGAAGGGTCAGCGCGAGTTGGCTGGTGCGGTGTGGCAGGCATACAAGGAGTTCTTCCTGCGCCACAAGGAACTGGACAAGAAGCGTAAGGCGGTGAGAACCAACTCTAAAGCAGAGTCGCAGAGCATCTATCTCGGCTCAATCATTCTGCGTTACGCACTCGGCGCAAAGACCTTTGGCAGGCTTTTCAAATAGAACAAACTCACAAAAAATATTCGCCCCGACTCCACTTGGAAATCGGGGCGAATCGCTATATAAACCCTGAATAGATTTACTCAACAATTACATATCGTACCGCCTGTCCATTAGGATAAACGCCGTCGATGGTCGATATCTTCTCATCCATACGCTGCAAGTCGGCAACCGACAAGACTGGGCGGTCATTGAGGTAGGTAATCACGAAGCCCTCCTTCACACCCGAGCGGCCCAGCAGACCATCGCGCTTGATGCTTGTCACCTGCACGCCGCCGCGAATCTCCAACTTCTGGCACGCCTGCTTGCTCACATCCGAGAACTTACCACCCAGAGCGGCAGCCACATCGGTGGTCTCGCGAGTGATAGGCTCGCTATTGCCTACGCGGTTCTTGAGCACCACATCAACCTTCTTGTTGTTGTCGTTGCGCTTGTATGAGATGGTCACCTTGTCGCCTGGACGGCACTGTGCAATCTTCTCAACGAGCGTAGATGCGTCGTTGGTCTTAACGCCGTCGATAGCGGTGATGATGTCGCCCTTACGCAAGCCCGCCTCGGCAGCAGCGCTGTTCTCCACAACCTCGTTGATGTAGAGACCGCCTGCACTCTTGATGCCGAGTTCCTCGCCCATCTGCTCAACGAAATCCTCGTCGATAGCGCGATAACTTACGCCCAACATAGCGCGCTGCGCCACGCCATACTCCTTGAGGTCCATCACAACCTTACGCACGATAGTCTCGGGAACGGCGAATGAGTAGCCCATATAAGTACCTGTCGATGACTTGATTACGGTATTGATACCGACCAACTCGCCACGAGTGTTCACAAGCGCACCGCCCGAGTTACCTGGGTTTACAACGGCGTCAGTCTGGATGAATGACTCGATAGGGAAATCCTCGGTGATGACACCCAGGTGACGCGCCTTCGCGCTCACGATACCCGCCGTAATGGTCGATTGCAAGTCGAATGGAGAGCCGATAGCCAGCACCCACTCGCCAAGACGCAACGCGTCGGAGTTACCGAATGGGAGCGTAGGCAAATCCTCACCCTCGACCTTGATAAGAGCCACATCGGTAGTTGGGTCAGTGCCAATCAACTTTGCATCGAAGGTGCGACCGTCGTTGAGTTTCACCTTGAGTTTGGTGGCGTCCTCGATGACATGGTTGTTGGTCACGATGTAGCCATCCTGCGAGATAATCACGCCCGAGCCACCCGACCTCTGCTCACGCGTCTGTGGCTGACCATAACCGCCACGACCGCCGTAAGGGATGCCGAAAAACTCATAGAACGAGTCGTAACCATAGGAGCGGCCACCCATCTGCACCTCCTTCACTGCCTCGATGTTCACCACAGCCTTCACCGCATTCTCGGCGGCGTAGGTCAGGTCGGGATACTGCTCCGCCTGGTAGGCAGCAAAGTGGTTGCCCGCCTGCGGCACAGCCTCATCCCAAGAGGTTGAGTCAGTCGCGGCGACAACTCCATAGTGCTCATTTTGAGCAAGATATTTATTTACACCAATAGCGGTAAGTCCACCTGCGGCAGCCGACACAACGGCTGCTCCAAATAACAAAAATGCCGTCTTTTTCATAGTAACATAAGTTGTTTTAATTGTTAATTATTCAAAATAGGCAAATTTCCTCATAGGCATCTTAAGTTAAAATTCATTACATAAACGCGCGGGCGACGCACTTTATTATATAATATGCAATATTTTTCTTCGCTCCGCCCCGCTCTACGGGCATACAACAAAAAGGCTGCCAAGCAATAAACGCCGACAGCCTTAAAATTATTATGTTGTGTAGTGGAATTACAAACCGAACTCCGCCTTGATCTGCTCTACTGCATCGAGTCTCTCCCAACCGAAGAACTCAACGCTGCGCTCGCACTCAACACCATTCTCCCACACCTTCACTGGCTTCACATAAGGGCGGTTACCGAAGTGACCGTAAGAAGCAGTAGCCTCGAAGATAGGGTTCTTCAAGCCGTAGCGCTTAACGATAGATGCAGGGCGCAAGTCGAAGAGTTTGCTTACGCGGCGTGCAATCTCGCCGTCGGTCATACCCTCCAACACCGCTGGGCGCTTTGAAGAGTAGGTATCAACATATACCGACAACGGCTCGGCGATACCGATTGCGTAACTCAACTGCACCAACACCTGGTCGGCAACACCCGCTGCAACCATATTCTTTGCGATGTGACGCGCAGCATAAGCAGCCGAGCGATCAACCTTCGATGAGTCCTTACCAGAGAACGCACCACCACCGTGAGCACCGCGACCACCGTAGGTATCAACGATAATCTTACGGCCAGTAAGACCAGTGTCACCGTGAGGACCGCCAATCACGAACTTGCCCGTTGGGTTTACATGGAGGATATAATCGTCGCCGATGAGCGAAGCCAAGCAGTCGTTAGCGCGCTCCAAGCGAGCCTTCACGCGTGGAATCAGGATTGTGCGAACATCCTCGCGAATCTGCTCCTGCATCAGGCGCTCTGCCTCCTTCTCTGTGAGGCTGTCATTTGCCTTGATGAACTCGTCGTGCTGGGTTGATACAACGATAGTGTGGACGCGCTGTGGCTTGTTTGTAAGCTCGTCGTACTCCATTGTCACCTGACTCTTTGAGTCTGGACGGAGGTAGGTCATCACGATACCCTCGCGGCGGATAACTGCCAACTCCTTGAGGATAACATGCGAGAGGATGAGCGTCGCTGGCATAAACTCGCGTGTCTCGTTGCAAGCATAACCAAACATAATACCCTGGTCGCCAGCACCCTGCTCCTCGTCCTGCTCACGCACAACACCCTGGTTGATGTCTGATGACTGCTCATGGATAGCCGACAAGATGCCGCACGATGCGGCATCGAACTGATACTCGCTGCGGTTGTAGCCGATGCGGTCAATGACACGGCGCGCAACGCCCTGAACATCAACATAAGCCTCCGACTTAACCTCGCCCGACACTACAACAAGACCTGTTGTGCAGAGTGTCTCGCAAGCAACTTTTGACTGTGGATCGCGACGAAGAAACTCGTCCAAAATAGCGTCTGAAATCTGGTCTGAAACCTTATCTGGGTGACCCTCTGAAACAGACTCTGATGTAAATAAAAAAGCCATACTTTATCAGTTTTTTATAATTAACTAATTATCGTATGGAAGTTTGACTGGCGTATAACTAAATTGCTGGTTTAGCATTTTTTTCGTGGTTGCAAGCAGTCCAAATCCTTCCACATCATTTTTTCGGGTGCAAAGATACCTTATAAAATTCAAATATGCAAAACTTGAGGTTTAGAATAAGGTTATTTTATTATTAACAATAACCCACCCCGCGGGTTGCATCTTCTCACTTTAGGCGAGTTTCGCTCATCTCCGTCCTAACGAAATTTGGCGTAAGATGTCGCACTTATGGGCGCACCCAATGTCTGAACTCGTCACAATTAAGGTAGCGGAGCCTGTTAATCGGGAAATTGTAGAAAATAATCAGATTTTTTAGTTCGAAATATTTGCCAGAGAAAATAAATTTTGTACCTTTGCGCCGAATTAAGTACTTAATTAAACAAAAAGACGAAATGAAAAAGGGTATTCATCCAGAAAATTATCGTTTAGTGGCATTCAAGGATATGTCGAATGACCACGTGTTTTTGTGCAGGTCCGCCGTTTCGACAAAAGAGACCATCGAGGTGAACGGCGAAACCTATCCAGTTTACAAGATGGAAATCTCTAACACATCTCACCCTTTCTATACAGGTAAGATGAAGTTGGTGGATACTGCCGGTCGTGTGGATAAGTTTATGAGCCGTTACGCAAAACGCTACGATAAGAAGAAGTAATCTTAAGAAGATTTCACTTCCAAAACTAAAGTCCGATCCAGTTGGGTCGGACTTTTTTGTGTTGTGTAGGGTTGTTTTTCCGCAGAAATAGGTAAATTCTTCGTTTTTTTTCTTATATTTGTTAGAAGTTACCAACCGAGAATATTTTGACCTGATGAACAACCAATCACAACGCATATACTGGGTAGATTTGTTGCGACTGATGGCTATGTTGATGGTCATCGCGGCGCATTGTGTCGATATATATAACGCCACTCCGCAGAGTGACCCTATGAATGGCTTTTGGGGCGCTTTTATCGGGTCGCTGATGCGCCCGAGCGTGCCGCTGTTTGCGATGATGACAGGTCTGCTGTTGCTGCCCGTCGGAGGTAGCGCCAAGGAGTTTTACAGGCGCCGCATACCGCGAGTGCTGATTCCTATGGTCTTGTGGTCGGCGATATATTACCTCATCCCCTGGCTGACGGGCGTGGTGGGGCTGGACAAGAGCGTCATCACCACCCTCTTCCCATTTGAGTTCGCGCCATCGCAGGAGGCGGGCGACGCGCTGAAGAACATCGCGCTGATTCCATTCACATTCAACGGTTACACCACCCATATGTGGTATCTCTATATGCTCATCGGGCTCTATCTGCTGATGCCGTTCATCTCGGCGTGGCTCGAAAAGCGCGACGCGACGCTCACGAATACATTTATGGCGATGTGGCTCTGCTCGCTCTCGCTACCCTACCTGCAACGACTCGTTGCACCAACGCTCTTTGGCGAGTGCGCGTGGAACGACTTTGGCACATTCCACTACTTCGCAGGCTTTGCGGGTTATATGGTGCTTGGTCATCTGCTGGCAAAGCGTAGCGCGATGCCTACGAGAAAGATTGTCGCGATGTGCGTGATGCTCTACATCTCGGGCTTCATCATCACATACACAGGTTTTGCTTCGATGGCGGTTAAGTACAGTTACGAAGAGGCGCCCGACCTGCTGGAACTCTTCTGGCAGTTCTGCTCGCCAAATGTGGTGCTGATGACGCTGGGCATATTCCTTGTGGTGCAACGCATCAACATAACCTCCGAGCGCGCGAAACGACTGCTTGAGGCTACGACGAAGTGCAGTTTCGGCACCTACCTGATGCACTACATCTTCATCGGTCCTGTGATGATTGCACTCTCGCCACTGGGCTTGCCTACGCCGATATGCGTGATATGCAGCGTTGTTGCGGTCTTTGCAATCTGCTGGACACTCACAGCGCTCATCTACAAGGTTGCGCCACGCGCGGCAAGATATATTGTTGGATAAATAACAAATAAAACTTAATATATTATGGGAAACAAGATTAATGATCCTATTGCACGATTGATGGGTTTGAGATACAAGTCTCATCCTTGGCACGGATTGGAGGTTGGCGACAAGTCACCAGAAGAGGTAACCGCATTCATCGAGATGGTACCTACCGACACTGTAAAATATGAGTTGGACAAGGTGAGCGGCTACATCCGCATCGACCGCCCACAGAAGTACTCTACCGTAGTGCCTGCGCTCTACGGCTTCATCCCACAGAGTTTCTGCGGTGACGGCGTGGCGCAGTTCTGCATGGAGCGCAGCGGCCGCCAGAACATCAAGGGTGACGGTGACCCCCTCGACATCTGCGTCCTTACCGAGCGCACCATCGCCCACGGCGACATCATCGCTACGGTAAAGCCTATCGGTGGTTTCCGTATGTTGGATGGCGACGAGGCGGACGATAAGATTATCGCCGTACTGCGTAACGATGCCACCTACCGCGGCTACAACGACATCGAGGAGTTGCCACACATCGTGGTTGATCGCCTGAAGCACTACTTCCTCACCTACAAGGATATGCCACCCGCAGACCGCGAGAGCGAGGGTCAGAAGCGCGTGGAGATTGTCGGCATCTATGGTCGCGAGGAGGCCTATGAGGTGATTCAGCGCTCGCTGGAGGATTACAAGTGCCACTTCGAGGGTCTGGAGGAGATTTTGCGACATGTTTAATATTTCGATATGGAGTCTTTAAGAGAATTATATAAGGTAGGAAACGGTCCTTCAAGCAGCCACACGATGGGACCAAAGAAGGCGGCGGAGCAGTTTCTCGCACGCCACGGCGAGGCAGACTCGTTCCGCGTGACGCTCTACGGCTCACTCGCCGCAACGGGCAAGGGTCACTTGACCGACGCCGCAATACTGGCGGTGTTGCAACCCGTAGCGCCAACCGAGATTGTGTGGGAACCAGAGACAGTGAAAGAGTTTCACACCAACGGAATGTTGTTTGAGGCTATCAAGGGGGGTGAGATTCAGGAGAGTTGGAAGATTTACAGCGTCGGCGGCGGCTCTATCGCCAACCCCGATATGCCCATAGAGGAGAGCAAGATGGTCTATCCGCTCACCTCGATTGAGGATATTCTGGCGTGGTGCGACCGCGAGGGCAAGACCTTGTGGGAGTATGTCGAGGATAGCGAGGGCGAGGAGATTTGGGAGTACCTGAAGATGATTTGGGCGCAGATGAGCAAGACCATCGACAACGGACTCAACAACGACGGCGTGCTGCCTGGCGGGCTGAAGGTGCCACGCAAGGCATCGACATATTGGCTCAAGGCGAAGGAGTATGGCGCAAATGTGAGCAACCGCTCGCGCCTCTACGCCTATGCTCTGGCCGTTGCGGAGGAGAATGCCTCGGGAGGCGTCGTGGTGACTGCCCCAACCTGCGGCTCGTGCGGCGTGTTGCCAGCCGTTATCCACCATATGGCAAAGCTGAACGACTACCACCCCGTGCGCATCCTGCGTGCTTTGGCTACGGCGGGCGTATTCGGCAACCTCGCCAAGACAAACGCTTCAATCTCGGGAGCCGAGGTGGGCTGTCAGGGTGAGATTGGCGTGGCGTGCGCTATGGCTGCGGCTGCGGCGTGTCAGTTGATGGGCGGAACGCCTGCACAGATTGAGTACGCGGCAGAGATGGCGCTGGAGCACCATCTGGGCTTGACCTGCGACCCTGTGTGCGGACTGGTGCAGATACCTTGCATCGAGCGTAATGCCGTTGCGGCGGCGCGTGCTATCGACGCGGCTACATTCGCCATCCTCTCTGACGGTAAGCACCGCGTGAACTTCGACCGCGTGGTGGCGGTGATGAAGGAGACTGGTCACAACCTCCCAAGCCTCTATCGTGAGACTGCCGAGGGCGGACTGGCAAAGCATTATAAGATGGAGTAACCATAAAGACTAGACTATGAAGAAGATTTTTGCACTCGTCGCATTGGCGATGATGGTTGCCGCCAGCCCTGTGAAGGCACAGCTCGTCGAGGGCAAGCGTGGCTCGGAGGATTTCAAGATTGGCGTGGCGGGCTTCACATATCGCAGTTTCGATATCGACAAGACGCTCACCTACCTGAAAAGTATGGGCGTGAAGTACCTCTCTGTAAAGGATTGGTGGTTACCGCTGAACTCTACTACCGAGCAGATGGAGGCGTTCAAGGCGAAGTGTCGCAGTTATGGTGTCGAGCCATACATCCTCGGCCCTATCTATATGAATAGCGAGGCGGAGGTGGACCGCGCATTTGCATACGCGAAGCGCTATGGCGCGGATATGTTTATCGGCGTACCAAACTACGACCTTACAGAGTATGTCATCGCAAAGGTGAAGGAGACAGGCATCCGTATGGCTATCCACACCCACGGACCCGACGGCGCACCATTCCCTAACATCCAGAAGGTGGCGGAGGTGTACCACAACCCAGCGTGGGGCGTAGGTTGCTGTATGGATCTGGGACACTCGGTGCGTATGGGCGAGGATATTGTGAAGGATATCAAGAAGTACCGCGCGTGGCTCTACGACATCCACATCAAGGATGAGACCGAGGCATCGAAGAAGGGTGGCACCTGGGAGATGGGACGCGGCGTGATTGACTTCAAACCAGTGGTGAAGGTGCTCCGCAAGGTTAAGTATGACGGCGTGCTGTCGCTCGAGTTCGAGAAGAACGGCAACGACCCACACGGTGGCGTCGCCGAGTCAATCGGCTACCTCCGCGGCGTACTCGACGCAACGAAGTAGAGGCGAAAAGATATTTACAAACAAACCGCAGGGCAATTTGCTCTGCGGTTTTTGTATTTTTAATGTAGAATTATTATATTTGTGATAACAAAACCCATTGCCTATGATTAAATAACAACAAAAAGACATATAAATAAAAGGCGTTAGCTTTTATTCTCGACTTGCGGAACTTGGACACTTTCGTATAAATAACGAGGAATAAAGGTTGATGTTCTCGCTGTATATCGGCGTGGACATTTACTTTATTGTTTCGTTATTAGGTAGTCCAAGACCTCGCAAGTGACAATAATAGTGTAGTCCGCGCTTTTTGTTTATGTTGATTTTTTGAAACGATTTAAGAACATAAACATAATACAACTATGAAAAATCTATTATTATCAGTAGCTCTGATGATTGTCTCAATCTCTAGCTACGCTCAAGAAAAGGATGTCACAAAATTCCTAGGCATTCCTATTGATGGTACAAAATCTGAAATGATTGCTAAACTCAAAGGGAAAGGGTTTACCCAAGTTAACTATGACCAAAATATTATTCTTGAAGGCGAGTTTAACGGAAGAGAAGTATATATCTTTGTTGTAACGAATAATCGCAAAGTCTATAGAATAATGGTTGCTGACAAAAATCGAATAAGTGAAACTGATATTAAAATACGCTTTAATATTCTATGCCAACAATTCAGTAATAATGATAAGTATCTCTCATTGGGAGACCATACGATTCCTGAAAATGAGGATATTTCAAATAAAATACTTTTAGGCAAAAGATATCAAGCTTCATACTACCAAGTAGACAAAGAGTTTATAGCAAAATCATTATTAGGTAAATACACTAAAGAACAATTAGGAAACACTGACAATCTAAATATAGAAGATCAAATATACATAGCTGAAGCTTATCAAAACGGCAGTGCACATAAACAAGTTTGGTTTATAATATCAGAAAATTTGGGCAAATATTACATAACAATGTACTATGATAATGTATTAAATATGGCTAACGGAGATGACTTGTAAAGCCAAATCAATTAACCGCAATCTTTTATAAGGTTGCGGTTTTTGTTTAAGTATGTAAAATATAAGTTATACTTGATCTGCTCAATTACTCCACTATTTATAGCCTCCCGTATCAAAGGGAGGTTGGAGGGATTATAAATATGGTTGGCGGCCTGCCGCCTCTTCAAGTGGGTCATAGCAAAAGACCCGACTGATAAGCAGCTGCCAACCATTCGACTTGAAAATAACCCCTTTCGGTTATGCATAACAACAAAAAAGTCGGGTCTTTTGCAAGAC
>JAFZFR010000097.1 GCA_017555805.1 Alistipes sp.
AGTTTATACTGTGGGTTGAGCATCGCCATCGTTGTGCTATCGACATCAATTGTCGAGGTAATCTGCTTGAGGTGCATCAGGCGGTCGATGTGTACGGTGTCCACCGCGATTGGTAATGGTGGCTCGGCGTACTCGATGTTGTGAGCCTGATGGTATGCGTATGCGTATGTCGCTGCGATGAAGGCTGGCACATAGCCGCGTGTCTCGCGTGGAAGATGCCAATATACATCCCAGAACGACTCTGGCTTGCCACCGGCGCGTGCCAACGCCTTGTTCACATTACCCGGACCGCAGTTGTATGCCGCCAGAGCAAGACTCCAGTCGTTGTACATATTGTAGAGCACCTTCATATACTTGCAAGCCGCGCGAGTGGACTTCACTGGGTCCATACGCTCGTCAATCATTGTGTTGATTTCCAGACCGTAAGACTTACCCGTAGTAGGCATAAACTGCCACAGACCAGCCGCTCCCGCGCGCGAGATAGCCGTAGGAATCAGTGCCGACTCGATAATAGCCAATGCTCGCAACTCAACGGGCAGACCCGCCTTCAACAACTCCTCCTCAATCATCGGGAAGTAGTACTTCGCACGCGCCAGCACACGGCTCATCACGCCCGCAGGGTTGGTATATACGCGAATCTTGTCACGCACCAACTCGTTGTAAGGCAGGTGGATAGGTGTAATCATCTGGTCAAGACGCGCCTTGTAGAGCGAGTCCATCGCGGTATCTGTGCTTGGGAACTCTGCCTCACAGATATACTCCTCGAAGAATGCCTGGAAGGTGTCGTTCACCTGCTGGAGTTTCAACACTCGGTGCAACGAGTCCACCTGCGCGGGGGTGTAGTCCACCGTCAGGCGTTCGCTCGCTGGCTTCTGCTTGCGCTCCTCCTGCTCGTCGTGCCATGCACGCTGCCAGTCGCTCTCTCGCTGACGATACTCCTCAACGAGTGAGGCGAGTGAGTCGGCACGCTGGCGCTCTATCTCGAGTTGTACTTTTGGCTTGACCTTCTTCTCCTTCTTCTTGAAAATCTGTGCCTCGGCGGGTGAGGCGATGGTGAATGCTGCCAGAAGCAGCGCAAATGCTTTGATTGTTATCTTTCTCATTAAAATCTTACATTTATATCAAATCCGTAAATCGGCGTTGTGCCGTTGTGCTGGGTGTACTGGCAGTCGAACATAGGCTGAATATCGACTGTCAGGTTGTCCGAGATATCAAAATCCTTCAGGTGGGCATCCACATGGGCATCCACCGCCTGGAAGACATATATACCCGCTGTGAGCAGGATACTCAAGTCGCGGTTACGGCGGTTCGAGTCGCGCAGGTTCTTCAGGAAGGTAGCCGTATAGCGACCGCGGAACTCATCTGCCGAGCCGTTGGGATATTTGTCGGGGTTGGTGTCGTAGTCGGCACGCAACGAGTATGCATTCTTGAAGCGCTGGAAGCCTCGGTTGTTCCAGTCGATGACATAAATCATCGACGCCAGACCTCCCCACACGATTGGCGCACGCCAGTAACTCTTGTTGTAAATCTGACCCGCACCAGGGCAGATGAGCGAGAGTGTTGTTGCCTTCTTCACGCTCGACACCTCGTTTGTCGAGTAGTTCAGCGCAGCATCGCCCAGGAAGTAGATGTAGGATGCGGCGGTGGTCATCATGAAGATTTGCTTTGCTGTGTTAGCGCGAATCATCTTGCTCTGTACAGCGTTCATCTCCTCGGTACGGCTCAAGCCGTTGAGAATCATCGCATCATACTCGCGCTTCAGGGGTCGGTACTCGCTGCCGTAGTATGCCCACATACCAATCGACGCACCCATCGTACCATATAATATTGGCAACTTCCAATATTGCTTGTTGTAAATCTGACCATAGCCTGGCAGTACGGCAGCCACCGTACACATCTTCGAGAGCGAGGTGGAGTCGGTGAAGATAGGCTCGCGTGGGATGATGTTTCCAAACTCGTCCACGCGGTCCTGCTCTCTTGCGAGCTGCAGTTTACGCTCATATCGTGCCAGTGAGTCCATCTTCTTGCGGTGCATTTTTTCGCGCAACTTCAACTCCTCCTTGGTCTCAATCTTAATTGAGTCCATCGAGGTAGAGTCCTTCAGAAGTACGCCGCCCGCCACAACCTGACGGTTGCCACGCTTGAAATCCTGTGCCGACGCTTTTGGGGCGAGTGTAAGGCATGCCACAGCGACCAGCCACACACAAGGGTGGGCGAGTACTCTTATGGCGCGATGCACTCCACGCAGTATGGTTGAAAGGTTTGACACCATCTGCTTGTCGTTTATTTGTTACGCAAACGCTGGATGAATGAATCAATATCCTCGTCGCTTGAGAAGTCGATGACAATCTTGCCACCGCCATTCTTGCCGCGCTTGATGCTGATGCGGTCCGAGAAGTATGGCTCCAACTGCTCCACAAGGCGAGAGTATGACTCTGGATACTCCTCCTCTTCCTCGATGTCGGCATTGATTGGCAATGCGAGTTTGCGTGCCAACTCCTCTGCCTGACGCACCGAGAGTGCCTTCTTGATGCAGCGCTTGAGTGCCCACAACTGACGGTCCTCGCTGATGCCTGCGATAGCCTTTGCGTGACCCATCGTGATGATACCCTCCTTCAGGGCGAGCTGCACCTCCGAAGGGAGAGTCAAAAGACGCATATAGTTCGACACTGTCGAGCGCTTCTTGCCCACCTTCTCTGCCATAGCCTCCTGCGTGAGGTTACACTCCTCGATGAGGCGCTGCATACCCAACGCGATTTCTATTGCGTTGAGGTCCTGACGCTGGATGTTCTCCACCAGAGCCATTGCGTGCAGGTTCTCGTCGTCCACCTCGCGGATGTATGCCGGCAGGCTCTCCAGTCCCGCCTGCTGCGATGCTCTCCAGCGACGCTCACCGCTGATGATGATGTACTTGTCATCCTGCTTCTTTACGGTGATAGGCTGAATCACGCCCAACTGCTTGATTGACGCCGCCAACTCCGCCAGAGCCTCCTCGTCAAACTGTGTACGGGGCTGAAGTGGGTTGGGGATAATCTGGTCGATGGCAATGTGTGCCATCTGGTTCATAGGTGTAGTCTTTACGGCGATTTTCTCGGCACCGAAGATGGCGTCCAAGCCTCGTCCTAAACCTTTCTGCTTCATATCTTGTTCTATTTTTGTTCTTTCTTCGATTTGCGGTTGCGCTTCAAAAACTCCTTCGCCAAAGTGAGGTAGTTCACCGCACCCGTAGCCGTTGCGTCGTAGAGCATTACGGGCTTGCCGTGCGAAGGTGCCTCGCCGAGGCGGATGTTGCGCTGGATGACGGTGTCGAATGCCAACTCGCCGAAGTGCTCGCGCACCTCTGTTGCCACCTGATTGTTCAGGCGGTTACGCATATACATCGTCAGCACGAAGCCCTCGATGTCGAGGTCGGGGTTCAAGCCGCTCTTGACGATTTTGATTGTGTTGAGCAACTTGCTCAATCCCTCCAGCGCCAGATACTCACACTGTACGGGGATAAGCACCGTGTCGGCAGCCGTGAGGATGTTTACGGTGGTGTAGCCCAGCGAAGGCGAGCAGTCGATGAAGATATAGTCGTACTTGTCGCGAATAGGCTCCAGGATGTTCTTCATCACAAAGTGTGCATTCTCCATATTTGGCAACTCCTTGTCGGCAGCCACCAACTGGATGCTCGAAGGCAACACCCACAACTTCTTGATATCGGGGCTCTGGAGGATAACCTCTTCGGCACGCTTTTCGCCAATGATACACTCGAAGATGCCCTCAAGGTCGGTGTCAAAACCCAATCCCGAGGTTGCGTTTGCCTGTGGGTCGGCATCCAAAAGGAGCACCTTCTTGCCCAGCAGGGCGAGCGATGCTGCGAGGTTGATTGCGGTGGTAGTCTTGCCTACGCCGCCTTTCTGGTTTGCTAATGCAATTACTTTCGACATCTGTGGTCTATTCTCTTAAATGTTTATCAATCTTTCAGTTGCCCCTCTCTACGAGAGGCGTTCCCCGTTAGGGTGGGGGGATATAATCGGACAAAATTAGTGAAATTAAATTAAATAAAACAATGGTTTGCGAAAAATGATTAACTTTGTGGAGCGTAAAAACGAAAATAGCAGAAAATTTATGGCAGATAACACTCAAAATATGACTGAAAACACCACGCCCGTAGCCCAGGCGCAAGCCCCCGTCGAGGTGGTGGAGAACACCCCCTCAAACACCCCTTCAAATGATGCGGCAGTCGAGGCGAAAAATTCAGCAGAAAACACCCCCTCAACAACCCCCGAAAACACCCCTTTCTTGGAAGAAATTTTGCCCCAGAAAAGGGCGGGCTGGTATGACGCTCTGGTGCTACTCCTGCTGTTCAATCTGGCGCAGGTTGTGGGTGGCGCTTTGTGTGGTTTTCTTGCTCCCAAAATCGGCATGGAACTACCCACCGAGATAATGCGCGAAAGCGTTGATAGCGAGGTTGTTGAGTATGTCCGTTTCTTGCAGTCGCGAATGGTTGCCGTAAGTCTCTTTTTGGGTATGATTATCGGCCTTCCGCTGGTTGCCTGGTACACCCGTTTGCGAGGCGTTAAGCCCTCGATTTCTTTCCGCCGACCAGGCTGGGCGACATCGTTCCGTCTGCTCTGCGGCTACCTGCTTTTGTGGTGCATCACAATCGCCGCAGAACCCCTCTCTGAAATGTTGCCTGGCGACCAGAGTATGCTCGGTGGCGGAGGCTGGCTTTTGGTCTCTGCGGTGCTGCTCGCGCCGATATTCGAGGAGGTTGTTTTTCGTGGCTATATTGCGGGTCTTTTGAAGTCGGCGTATGGCGGTTTGGTGGCGTGGTTGCTCTCGTCACTGATTTTCGGCGTCGTGCACTTATATCCCTCTGTGATTCTGACCGCTACGCTCTCGGGTCTGGTGCTCGGCTTCTTCTATCTTCGTTACCGCTCGCTGGTGATGGTCATCCTCTTGCATGCGATGAACAACATCACCGCCTGCTTCCTCCTGACGGTTGATTTGAACGAGGTCACACTGCGCGATTTGGTGGGCCAGGGCACGCTCTACTGGTGCATCTATGTGGGTTGCGTAATCATCTCTTTGCTCTCACTTTCGCGTATGGCGGTGGTGGTGAGTCGCATCAAAAGAGAGAATATTGCATCTAAAAAGTAATAATATCAGAAAAAACTGCGTTAGTTTCGCGTAAAAACCCTATCTTTGCCAATTATTATGCGTAATACGGTAAAAATATCAATTCTGCTGCTCGCCTTTACGGCGATGTCGTGTCGCGAGTTGCCCGACTATCTGGTGGGTGACAATGTCGTTGCGCGTGTTGGTCGTGAGGACCTTACGCGTGAGGATATTGCCCAACTCATTCCTGCTGGCGTGACGGGTGAGGACTCGGTGGCGTTTGCGAAGGCTTGTGTCGATAAGTGGTTTGTGCGCCAACTCAAGATTGAGGAGGCCGAGGCTCTCTTCCCAGAGTCGGAGCACGACATTGAGAAACTGGTGGAGGACTACCGCCAGTCGCTGCTCACCTCGCGTGTTGATCAGTACTACATCGACAAGCAGATGGACAAGACGGTGACCGACGAACAGGTTGCCGAGTACTACAACGCCCACAAGGCAGATTTCACGCTCGACCGCACTTTGGTGAAGGGTCGTGTTTTGCGTTTTGATGCGGCATATCGTCAGAGCAAGAAACTCAAGGAGCAGATGCAGAAGGCGGCTACTTCGGCCGATGCCGAAAAGACCTTCTCGGATGTCTGCGAGAAGCAGGGTTTTCAACTCATAGATAACCGCTCGGAGTGGATTAACTTCTCGGATTTCCTTGCCAACCTGCCAGTCCTGGCGGCGAAGGATAACGAGCCTCTGCTCGATAAGTTGGGCATCCAGGAGATGAAGATGGGTAAGGACTCCTATTACTTCGACTTCACATCCGTATGTCGCAAGGGCAATGTCGCTCCGCTGGAGGTGGTGGCTGACAACATCCGCCGCATCCTTCTCACACGCCGTCGTGCCGAGGTCATCAAGCAGCACGAGGAGCAGATTTTCCAGTCGGCACAGGCCGAGGGTCGTCTGCGTCGCTTTGGCGAGGAGGCCGTTGAGCAGCCCGACAGTTTACAGTAACGAAGAGTATTAAAAAGTAAAGAATATATGTTGAAAAAGTGTATTTTGGCAATGTGGGTAGTGGCGTTGGGCGCCTCTGCTTTTGCATTTGCTGACAAGCGACAGGTGGTGCTTGACCGTGTTGTCGCTGTTGTAGGTGGTTCATCTATCCTCTACTCGGAGGTGTCGCAGATGGCACAGCAACTCGTTGAGCAGCGTCGCGCGCAGGGCTACACATCTGACCGTGACCCTATGAACGAGGGTTTGGAGGAGTTGATGAAGCAGAAGTTGCTCTACAATCAGGCTCTGATTGACTCTGTCGTAGTTGGTGCCGATGGTAACATCGAGGCGCAGGTTGAGAGTATGTTGCAGCAGATGATTGCCGAGGCGGGCTCTGTGAAGGATTTGGAGATTCGCGAGCATATGCCTCTGTTCAACTACCGCGACATTATGCGTCAGCAGGTCAAGGAGCAGTACTACGCGCAGGAGATGCGTATGGATATTGTTAAGAATGTGGTAGTTACCCCAGGTGAGGTGGAGCGTTACTATAACCAACTCACCGAGGAGGAGAAGCCTCTCGTTCCCGAGCAGTTTGTCTATGCCCACATCGTCCGTTTTCCAGCATCGCAGGAGGAGGCGAAGCGCCGTACTCGCGAGCGTCTGCTCGATATGCGTGAGCGCATCATCTCGGGCAAGTCATCAATGGCTGTGTTGGCTCGTACCTACTCGCAGGACCCGGGTTCAGCGATGAAGGGTGGTGAGTATCCTCCAGGACCATTGACCAACCTCACAGCACCTTTCGCCGAGGCGTTGGCAAAACTCAAGCCAGGTCAGATTTCCGAGGTTGTGGAGTCAATGTATGGTTTCCACATCATCGAACTTATCGACGAGCCAAAGAACGGAATGTACCACTATCGTCACATCCTTCTCAAGCCTGTCTATACCATCGAGGAGGAGAACGAGCCTTTGAAGTTCCTCGATAGCCTCTCGACCGTAATCAAGGCCGACTCAATCACCTTCGAGGCGGCGGCTATGGCTCATTCGCAGGACGATTTGACCAAGATGAACGGCGGTCTGGTGACTAACCACGACCTTCTCATCCGTTTCAATGCGAACAATGTGAAATACACTGCTACGAAGTTCCGTCGTGAGGACTTCAGCGACAAGCAGCAGGATTATATGAACCTCATCACAATGAAGGAGGGCGATGTATCTTCGGCATTCGTTACAACCGACATCAACGGTAATGTCATCAGCAAGATTGTGAAGATGCTCAAGATTATCCCTACCCACTCGGCTTCGATGGAGGAGGACTACATCACCATCGAGGAGATGGCCCTTACCGAGAAGAAGAACGAGGTCTTCGACAAGTGGATGCGAGAGAAGATTGACGGACTCTATGTCCACATCGACCCCGACTTCCGCGAGGGTGAGTTCGAGTATGATAATTGGGTGAAATAAAGTCTGTTAAGGTGCGTCGTATAATCTCTACATTGCTGGTCGTTGTGGCGTTCGTCGGCATCCTCTGCGCGCAGGGGGTGGTCACCCGTCACACCCTGCCTCAACCTGCGTCGGTGGTCGATACGCTCAAGCAGGCTCGCCGTGCGAGTGTTGCCGATGCTGCTCCCCGCAAGCGCAAGGTCGATTATATGGCCGACCTGGTGAAGCCCTATAACAACACGCAGGACAGCGTCATCTATCTCGTTGGCGACTTCGCGGCACATCACAACGGCGCAGTCATCTGGTGCGATAGTGCAGTGCGATATAGCGACACAAAGTGGGGTTTCTTCTCACGCGTTGTTATCAATCAGGACTCCATCTTCATCTATGGCGATAGCGCTATCTACGATGGCGAGGCGGCTCACGCCGAGATTTACGCCCCCATCGTCAAGGTGGTGGATGGCGATGCGCTGCTCTACACCTATAACTTCAGTTTCAATACCGAGACTCGCGTGGGTCGCTACACCGATGGTGGTGTGCTTGTTCACGACGATAATATCCTGGAGTCGTTGCGTGGTTACTACGACGCGCAGGAGCACAATGTGATATGTGTCGATCAGGTCGAGGTGCACGGCGCCGATTATGACCTCAAGACCGACTCAATCATCTACAACACCCAGAGCGAGTTCGCTCGCTTCTTCACCAATAGCGAAATCTGGAATGTCGATGGCGAGTACCTCTCGGCTGATGAGGGTTACTATGACCGCTCGCAGGAACTCTATATGGTCACTCGCAACGGCTACCTCCTCACCGAGGAGCAGGAGTTGTGGGGTGACACACTGGAGTACCACCGTATGGCGGAGCGCATCGTGGCGCGAAGCAACATCCAGATGGATGACATCAAGAACAAGATGATGGCATTTGGCGACTTTGCCGAGTACTGGCAGGCGGAGGGCAATGCTCTGCTCACGCGTCGTGCCGCAGCCATCAGTTACGATACATCGCAGAGCGACAGCGTATTTATGTCTGCCGACACGGTTTGGATGCTCACCGTTGAGCCTACACCTCACAAGTTCATCCCACCGATGCCAGCCGACTCTTCAACCGTCGCTCCAAGCAATAATAATGGTATGTTGGGCTTTACTCCGCCCCCTCCCTCAATGATGCAGGGCGCGGGTGGTAATATCCTTTCCTCAACACCACCTCCCCCAGGCGTAACACCGCCTACAAATGTAACTCCTCCCCCAGGCGTAACACCGCCTACAAATGTAACACCGCCTACAAATGTAACTCCACCAGCAGGCGTAACACCACCAGCAGGTGTAACCCCTCCAAGTGGCAATGCAAACGCAGGCCAGCAGCCTGCACCTGATATCAAGGCGCCCGAGGCGGCAGCGCCTATCGTTGAGCCATCGGCCGATAGCCTTCGCCTGATTGACTCCATTGCACAACTCCCTCCCAAGCAGCAGAAGGAGTACTACGCTGCCCTTGCAAAGGCCGAGGCGGAGCGCGTGAAGATGGAGCGCAAGCGCGAGAAGGCTCGTGCCCGCAAGATTTTGCTTGACTCAATCGCTATGGTGCGTCAGGCGAAGATTAACGAGCAGTTGGAGGCGGCCCGTCAGAAGGAGTTGGAGCGCATCGTTCAGGACTCTATCCGTCGTGCCGAGCGCCGCGCGAAACTCGTTGCGAAGGGTCGCGATGTGTCGGCTCTCGACCTTGAGGATAGCCTTGCTATGGCGCGTAATGCCCGCATTCGTGGCGAGATAGCGCGTGATACGGTCAAGAGCGACAGCGTGGTCAATGACGCCCCCGTTGCTGATGATGAGAAGAAGTTTGAGGAGCCAGTAGACCCAAATGCTGGCGATACGGTAGCCTACCGCGTGATTAAGGCCTACCGCAATGTGAAGATGTACCGCTCGGATGCCCAGATGGTCTGCGACTCTCTGGTGAGCAACTCGCGCGACTCCATCATCCACCTCTTCATCGAGCCCGTGATGTGGAATCAGGCAAACCAACTCTCGTCGGAGCAGGTTGATGTGTATAGCAGCAATAGTAAACTTGAGCGTGCCGAGTTTGTCGGTGACCCGATTATGATTGCCGAGATTGATACCGCTTATTATAATCAGGTGGCGGGCAAGGCTATGACCGCTCTGTTTAAGGATAACGAGATTTACCGCAACGATGTGGATGGCAATGTGCAGACCATCTACTTCCGCACCGAGTCCGAGGATTCGCCTCTGGTGGTCGAGATGACCTATCTTGAGAGTGCGTCGGCGTCGTTCTTTATCGAGAATCAGCAGTTGGTGGGCATCACCTACCGCAACGAGGTGCCATTCTCGATGTATCCGCTGGCACTTATCCCCGCTTCGCAGCCTACACGCTTGCAGAACTTCAAGTGGGTGCCCGAGTTACGCCCTACGCGCAATACTATTTTCAACCACACGCTTCGCCCAACCGAGCGCGAGGAGCGCCAGAAGCGCCGTCGCCCAACATTCTCTATCGTGAGTATGATGGATAGACATAAGGAGCGCCTGATGTTGAGTGGCGAGTGGACCGACCGCGAGGATCAACTCACGCCCGAACTTATCGAGTGGCGCGAGCGTCACCGCGAGAAGTAGCAGTTTGGCCACGCCTTTCGGGGTGTGGTTTTTTATTGCAAGGGGCGAAAGAGAAATAGGGTAGTGGTATAGTAATAAATCAGTTACGCCGCCCAGCCCTTGCCCTGTGAGATATTTGGCGAAAAAAGTGCGAAAAATATTTGGTCAAATGGAATTTGTTTTCTACTTTTGCACCGCTCAAGAGTTGAGATGATGCTGTTGTAGCTCAGTGGTAGAGCACTTCCTTGGTAAGGAAGAGGTCGTCAGTTCAAGCCTGATCAACAGCTCACGAAAAGCAAGTGCCGCCTTTAGGTGGCACTTGTTTTTTGTTGTATATTGGACATCGCCGAACTGACGACCTCAAAAGTCCTCCTTTGTCAAAGGAGGATTTAGGAGGAATGTAAATATAACCCTACGGGTGCGTCAGCATCCGTCAGTTCAAGCCTGATCAACAGCTCAAATACTAAATCAAGCAAGTGCCACCTATCGGGTGGCATTTGTTTTTTAGGTATCACCATCTATGCTCGCATAGGAATGGTGATATATAAAAAACAAGAAATCGCGTAGCGACTTGCTTGATGGTGTATTTGAAAGTGCCCCTGCGGAGCGGACAGGCAAGGCAGAGCGAAGCGGCAGCCAAGCCTAAAATTAAAGGGAGGACAACCATCCTCCCTTTTTGCTATCTCAAGTTCATCACCTCATTAATACCCAGCGCCGAGTACATCTGCTGCAACTCCTCATCCGAGCGGTCAGAGACTACCAGCAGGCGGTCACCCACCATCAGTTCGGTGTTGCCGCGTGGCACAAAGTAGGCATCGTTACGCGAAATCATCACAACGAGAGTGTTGTCGGCAATATCTATGTCGCGCAGTGTGCAACCATTTGCCAGCATCGCATCCGTTACGCCAATCTCCGAGAAGTTACTCTTTATCGAGTCGGGAATACCCACCTTAAACAGAGGCTCTTTCTCCTCATACGCCAACCCCAGCCAGTGCGCCATAGAACTCACCGTTGTGCCCTGAATAAGCAGCGAGAGTAGTGTACCCATAAATACTACATTAAATATAAGGTTGCCGTTGTCTATGCCCGCCACGATAGGGTAGGTGGCGAAGATGATAGGCACAGCACCGCGCAGACCCACCCACGAGATGTAGAGTCGCGCCTTGGTCGAGAATCGGCGGAATGGCGCAAGGCAGGCAAATACCGCCACAGGACGCGCCACAAATATCAGGAATATAGCCACCGCGCCGCCCAGCAGCAATACCTCGGGTTGCAACAACTCATCAAGATTGACCAACAGACCAATCGTGAGGAACAGCACAATCTGCGCCAGCCAGGTGAAACCATCGAAGAATGTATTTAGGTTCGAGCGATGCACCAACTTGCTGTTTCCTACCACCAAACCAGTGATATATACCGCCAGGTAGCCGTTACCCCACACCAGCGAGGTGAACGAGAACGAGAAGAACACAAACGCCAGCAGAAAGACCGAGTAGAGCGAAGGGTTGTTCTTGATGTTGATGCGGTTGATGGCAAATACCGCCAGGCGACCAATGCCGTAGCCCAGACCGCTACCCACCAGCATCTGCACAAAGAACTTCACGATGCTCTGACCCACCGTCGCCGCCTCGCCCGAGGTCGAGAGAGCCGACACCAGCACGATTGTGAGCATATACGCCATAGGGTCGTTACTACCGCTCTCCAACTCCAGCATAGGGCGCAGATTCTGCATCAATCCCTGCTTCTTGCTTCGCAGGATAGAGAATACCGACGCCGAGTCCGTCGAGGACATCGTAGCCGCCAAGAGCAGAGCCACGGGGAAACTCATCGCAAGACCCACCCACGACGAGAAGAAGTAGATGAAACCACCCAGCAGGCACGCCGTCATCGCCACGCCCAGTGTCGCAAGCGTCACGCCTGGCGCGAGGATAGGTTTGATTTCAAGGAATTTGGTATCCATACCACCCGAAAAGAGGATGATACACAATGCCAGCATACCGAGGAACTGCGTCAATTCAAACGAGTCGAACGATATGAAGTGCCAGCCAAAAATCATACCCACGCCGAGGAAGAGCAGCAGCGCCGGCGCACCAAACTTATACGCCAACTTACCTGCCACCACCGCCACGAAGAGCAATGCTGCCCAAACCAATAAAATATTTTCCGATAAACTCATTTTTCTTCTACTTTCCGAAGCCCTGCCGACGGCCTTCGGTTATTCAACAATTTTTATTTCGCCCACGGGCACCATCTCCCAATCGACACTCTCGAATGTCTGTGCGGCAGTGAACTTTCCGCGTGGCGAGGTGTATATCTCCACCACCAGAGCCGACACCCCATCCGATGGAACACCGCGCAAGATAGTAAAATCTCCTTTACCAACCAACTCCAAAACCGTCGTTTTTTGGTCTTTATTGAATTTTAACTCCTCTCTGCGCAGGAAGCATCCATCCTCCTTGTGGTATGGCGCGAGGCTCTTTCCGCTCAATCGCGAAGCCAGCATAGCACCGCCCACCATTATGCCCACCCAGCCAAAGAGCACAAGCGCTGATTTCAGGTTAGGCATATCATAACCCGCTAACACCCATATATTTACCGCTACCATCGCCGCGCCCGCCAATGTTATCATCAAGGGCATTGCTATCGGTTTGCGTCGTGGTTGAATCTTTCCATCGGGCAAGGCATACAACGCCTCGCACATATCATATTTAGCCATAATTTTCTCAACTTTTTTTACGAATAGATTTGGCACTATTGCCATAATTTTAACACAAATAATCGCACTCCCTCTGCACAATCTTTGTGCAAAGAGAATACATTTTTCGCTAAAAAAGTTGTTGGCTAAATTCGTAGGCGACAGAGCGTGTGTAGGTAATAGACAACACTCTGCAACGCCGTCGGGATGTTATAGTTGAAGATATTTGTCGCGTGCCCCTGATGATAGCCAGTGCTCGCGTGATGCTGCTCCTTTGGGATGTTGTGTCGGCGCGAACTCTGCTGCGAGGTGCTGCGCGACTGCTGCGCTACGGGCGAAAAATCGGTTGCCGTGCGGAAGATGTCGTTGCCGTACTCCTTCAGTAGGTTGCGCTCTGCCTCGCCCCTTGTAGCCTCAACAAACGATGCCTCCACCTTGCGTACACACTCCGACGCAGAGTCGCTCATCCAGCCGCAAAGGCCGAATGTGAGGACTACAACTATGGCAAGCAAATATCGTTTCATTGAGTTCGTTTGGCGCTTTACTGTGGCAGGAATGTGTAGGTAATCGTACCCTCGTGGCGTGCTGGTGCCGAGTTGTCGATATTGAAGAGCGAAGCGCGTGCCGCCTTCAACGCCTCGGCGCGCATAATCTCGTTTCCGCCCTCCTTAATCCTTGCGGCAATAACCTCGCCACCCTGGTTCAGCGTTACGGCTACCACCACCTGACCACCAGTGTCGGTAGTGTAGGCTGGCACGATAAGTTGGCGCTTGGTTCTCACTGGGTTACGGAACTCAAAGCGCACCGTCACGCCACCCTTATACTTCGAGTCCTCGCCCTTGTCCGACTTCTTGCTGGTCTGCTCCTGTGGACGGTCATTGAGGATTGACTCCGCCTCGCGCAGACCCGCCTCGTATGCGGCGCGGTTGGCCTCCATACCCTCGGCAACGCTCTTTATTGACTCGTTTATCTCTGCCGTATTGGTGTTACGGTCATCCTTCAACTCCTCGTTCAGCACAGCGTCATTCGATTGCAGGTTACGAATCTTCGACCACTCAATATCCTGCTGCTGCTTCATCTTAATCTCCTCCTCCAGACGCTCCTTCTCCTTCTCCAACTCCTCCAGAGTCTGCAAATCTACATAGATACCCTGCATATGAGGCTTCGAGCCGATAACGATTTTCGACGAGAAAAAGACGATTCCCATTACGAGGTAGGCAATCACCATCACGCTCAAGCCCAGACGGTGGTCGTAGGCCCACTCGCCCGCATCCTTCTTGCGGTTGTCGAATGGCAGACGCATACGCTGTCGCTTTGGGCGTTGAGCCTGTGCCGCGGCGGGCGTTGATGCCTGATTTGCAACATTATTCGCCCCCGAGGGAGTATTATTTACGCTATTTTGTTCTATATTTGACATATATTCTGCTCCTTGGCTTGTAATTATTTGGCAAAAGTACATTTTTTTTGCGAAATAATGTTATCTTTGTACGGTTTTTATTGACTTTAGTCAAGAAACCTTTGCTAACTATAAACAATGATAATTATGCAAACGAAACAACAAACCCTGTCAGCACCTATCTCATTTTCGGGCAAAGGTTTGCACACTGGTGTTACGGTTAATATGACCGTTCATCCTGCAGCCGACAACCACGGCATCGTTTTCCGCCGTGTCGATATCGAGGGCGCACCCGTTGTCCCAGCCTTGTGTGAGTATGTCACCGACACATCGCGCGGTACTACCATCGAGAAGGGCGCAGCAAAGGTAAGCACAATCGAGCATATCGTTTCAGCTCTTTGGACTATGGGCGTAGATAACGCAATCGTTGATATTGACGGCCCCGAGGTGCCTATTATGGATGGCTCAGCCAGAGAGTATGTTGCCAAGATTGCCGAGGTGGGTCTTGTGGAGCAGAAGGCTGACCGCAAATATTACGAGGTTACAGAGAAGCAGGTCTATACCATTCCCGACAAGGGTGTGGCTATCATCATCTATCCCGATGATGAGTTCACCGTATCGGTTCACATCGACTTCAATTCAAAGGTTGTCGGCAACCAGTACGCTACTCTCGATATGTACAGCAAGTACACCGAGGACATCGCTCCTTGCCGTACATTCTGCTTCCTGCACGAGTTGGAGCCACTCCTTAAGATGAACCTCATCAAGGGTGGTGACTTGGATAACGCTATCGTAGTAGTGGAAAACCCAGTCTCTGACGAGCAGTTGGAGCACCTGAAGCGCGTCTTCAACAAGGAGGACATCCGCGTTACGGGCGGTTATCTGAACAACCTCGAGTTGCGTGCAAGCAATGAGTTGGCGCGTCACAAGTTGCTCGACCTTCTGGGCGACTTCGCTCTGCTGGGTATGCGTATCAAGGGTAGGGTGTGGGCATCGCGTCCAGGTCACTACGCCAACACCGAGTTTATGAAGCAGTTGCTTATGACCATCCGTCGCGATGGCGAGAAGCCAGCCTTCAAGTATAACCCTTCGAAGCCAGCGTTGATGGATATCAACAAGATTATGTCGTTGTTGCCACACCGCTATCCATTCCTGTTGGTTGACAAGATTTTCCACATCGACGACAACAGCATCGCTGGTATCAAGAATATCTCTATCAACGAGCCACAGTTTACGGGTCACTTCCCCAAGGAGCCTATTATGCCGGGCGTATTGCTCGTGGAGGCTTTGGCGCAGGTGGGTGGTCTGTTTGTGCTCAATGGCGTGGAGAACCCCGAAGATTACTCAACATACTTCCTCAAGATTGACAATGTGCGTTTCAAGCGCAAGGTTGTCCCAGGCGATACGCTTCAGTTGGAGGTGTTTATGGTTGAGCCTTTGCGTCGCGGCATCGCATCTATGCTGGGCAAGGTCTTTGTAGGTGGCACTTTGGCTTGCGAGGCAACTCTTATGGCACAGATTATTAGAAACAAAAAATCGGAATAATAGAATATGATTAGTAATTTGGCTTATGTTCATCCCGATGCAAAGATCGGTGAGAATGTGACTATCGAACCATTTGCCTACATCGCCGCCGATGTTGAGATTGGCGACGGATGCTGGATTGGTCCATCTGCCGCAATCCACGACGGAGCGCGCATTGGTAAGAATTGTAAAATCCACTCATTTGCCTCTATCGCCTGCACTCCCCAGGACCTGAAGTTCCGTGGCGAGGTATCTACGGCGGTCATCGGCGATAACTGCGAGATTCGCGAGTGTGTAACCATCAGCCGTGGTACAGCCTCAACTGGCACTACAATCATCGGCAGCAACAACCTCGTGATGGCTTACGCCCATGTTGGTCACGACTGCGTTGTAGGTAGCAACTGTGTGATTGTCAATGGTGTATCGTTGGCAGGTGAGGTGCATGTTGGCGACTGGGTCGTAATCGGCGGTCACACCGCAGTACACCAGTGGGTTCACATCGGCGACCACGCTATGATTCAGGGTATGTCGGGTGTAACAAAGGATGTTCCTCCATATATCACCGCCTCAAACGACGGTCACTATGCAGGCATCAACAAGGTGGGTCTTTCTCGCCGTGGCTTCACTCACGAGCAGATTATGTCTATCCACGATGTTTGCCGCATCCTCTTCCAGAGCGACTTGAACTACATCAATGCTTGCGAGAAGGCGGAGGCAGAGTTGCCAGCATCAACCGAGCGCGACTACTTGCTCAACTTCGTTCGTTCATCTTCACGCGGCTGTATCAAGCCTTACCAGAAGAAGTCAAAGGCAGAGTAGTGCATTGCACGATAAAAGAGAAAAGTTTGGGGGCGACTCCAAACTTTTTTTTGTTTTCGGGGCGGAGTTGTCGCAGAAAATTCCTACCTTTGTTTAACTGACACTAAAACACCCGAAAATGAAACCAATGAAATCACTTCTTATTGCCCTGTGTGCGCTTGCGTGTGTCCACACTTTCGCGGCAGAGCCCGTTGGCAACCGTATCACGGTCGATATCAGCGCCAATAAAATCAAGTACAACAATATGATTTTCGGCCATTTCATCGAGCACTTCGACAATCAGGTCTATGGCGGTATCTTCGACCCCGAATCGAAATTTGCCGATGAGGATGGTTTTCGTACAGATGTCATCGAGGCGTTGAAGCAAATCAAAGTGCCTATCGTTCGCTGGCCTGGCGGCTGCTTCGTGTCGTCTTACCACTGGATGGACGCCGTAGGCAAGGAGCGCACTCCAGTCTATGATAAGACCTGGCATGTGGAGGACCCAAGCACATTCGGCACTGATGAGTATATCAAGTGGTGTCGCAAGGTGGGTTGCGAACCTTACATCTGCACCAACGCGGGTACGGGTACGCCCGAGGAGATGAGCGACTGGGTGGAGTATTGCAACCTCTCGGTCGGTAAGTTTGGTCGTATGCGTATCGCCAACGGTTATCCCGAGCCACACAATGTGAAGTACTGGAGCATCGGTAACGAGAACTGGGGCTTCCACGAACTCGGTGCCCGCACCGTTCAGGAGTGGGGTCCGCTGGTGCGTGAGTCGGGTAAGTTGATGCTGTGCGCCGATAAGGATATCAAGCTCTTCTCTGCGGCTGTTTCCAACAAGGAGTGGATATTGCCACTGCTGAAGGAGGCGGGTAGCCTGCTTAACTATGTATCTATCCACGGCTACTGGGACTTTAACTCCAGCACCTACGACATCCTCCCATATATGACCTGTATGATGAAGACCGACGCCCCCGAGTTGGACATCCAGAAGACAATCAACATCCTCGATGTGGCTGGCTTCGGCGGTGGTAAGATTAAGATTTCATACGATGAGTGGAACTTGCGTGGCTGGCATCACCCCTGGCATATCAATCTTCGCAAGGGTCACGACCTGGCAGCACGCCGCAAGAACGACACCCCTTCGGAATATACGATGGCTGACGCTATCTTCTCGGCTTGCTTCCTCAACTCGTGTCTGCGTCACGCCGACATCGTTGATATCGCCTGCTTCTCGCCAATCGTGAACACTACGGGCGCAATCTTCGTTCATCCCGAGGGCATCCTGAAGCGCACGACCTACCATGTCTTTGATATGTATGTCAATATGCTTGAGGAGTATATGGTGCCCACCAACCTCCGCACCGAGCGCCTCGTGCACGGCAAGGCATCGACTGGCGTGCTCGATTGCATCCTCACATCCGACAAGGAGGGCACACGCTACGCTCTGGCTGTTGCGAACAAAGACCCCGAGAAGTCGCGCATGCTGAACATCGACTTCGAGGAGATGAACATCAAGACCCCAAAGAGGATTTCGGGTAAGGTGTTGAGCGGCTCGTCGCCTGATGATTTCAACGAGATTGGCGCTGAAAATCGCGTTGTGCCACAGGATATGACATTCGAGGTGAAGGATGGTTGCGTCGAGTTGCCACCTCACTCGCTGGTGGTATTGAAATTTTAGTTTCTCTGAAAGTCGCTTGAGAAACGCTAAAAGAGTAAAATTTTCACCATAAATATTTGTAGTATAGGAAATTTTCACTATTTTTGCATCGTGAATGAAGGAGTAAGGGGACGAGTGAGTCCCCTTATTTCGTATCTTGACTCGAAAAAAATTATCAAACAATGATAGACTGCGAAAAAATATTAGCGATTGCCGATAGAGAACTATCTGGCACAGATATGTTTACGGTGAGTTGTAAGTGCTCGCCAATGAATGAGGTTGAGTTGCTTATCGACAGCGACACCTTCGTAACCATCGAGCGTTGTGCCGAGTTGAGCCGCACCATCGAGGCGGAGTTCGACCGCGAGGTGGAGGATTTCTCATTGACAGTTGCGTCGGCAGGTATCGGCTCTGAACTCAAGAACATCCGCCAGTACCGCAAACTCATCGGTTCATCTATCGAGGTGTTGCTCTTTAGCGGCGTGAAGATTTTGGCGAAACTCGACGCCGTGACCGACGAGGGTATCACCGTTTCTTATGAGGAGAAGCAGGCTGTCGAGGGCAAGAAGCGCAAGGTGCTTGTTAATGTTGAGCGCACTTATTCATTCGACGAAATCAAGTACACCAAGGAGTACCTCGATTTTAAGTAGAAAATTCCCAAAATGGGTGATTTCTGCGTTGGGCTCGTTTTTCGATTGCTCACCTTCGCCCGATGGGTTATGTGAAGAATACAAAAACAAAATAAATAAAAACAAAGACAAATGGAAAACTTAAATCTTATCAGCAACTTTGCTGAATTCAAAGATCAGAAGAACATCGACAAATCTACGATGATTGGCGTTCTTGAGGATGTTTTGCGTCACGCATTGCAGAAGCAGTTTGAGAGCGACGAGAACTTCGATGTTATCATCAACCCAGAGAAGGGCGACCTTGAGATCTGGCGTAACCGCGAGGTTGTCGAGGATGGCGCCGTTGAGAACCCTAACACCCAGATTTCAGTATCGGAGGTTAAGGCTATCGACTCTACTTACGAGGTGGGCGACGAGTACTCTGACCAGATTAAGATGAATCAGTTTGGTCGCCGCGCAGTGTTGTCATTGTGTCAGAACCTCGCTTCACGCCTTTTGGATTTGGAGAAGGCTAACATCTACGAG
>JAFZFR010000098.1 GCA_017555805.1 Alistipes sp.
CAAAATTCAAAATTCAAGATTAATTCTTGGATTTTGGATGCCTCATTGAGCAGATATGAAAAGCGAAAATATTGTACAAGAAAAAAGTTTCAACTTTGCGGTTAGAATTGTGAAGTTGTACAAACATTTGCGCTATAAACAAGATGAGCGAATTATGTCGGTGCAGATATTGAAGAGTGGAACAAGCATTGGTGCAAATATCCATGAGGCTCTTCGTAGTTCGTCGCGCAAAGATTTTGTTGCCAAAATGAATATCTCGTTGAAGGAGGCTTATGAAACAGAATATTGGATAGAGTTGCTTTACAAAACCGACTATTTGTCAGAGGCGGAGTATAATAGTATTTTCCCCGATTGTAGAGAATTGACCAACATCTTGTCGAAAATCATATTGACAGCAAAGTCAAACAAAGAGAAATAGAATATTTTATTAAATTCGGAATTTCAACTCATTATTATTAAAAGTAATTTTGAATTTTGAATTTTGAATCTTGAATTATAATGAAGTATGAAATACTACATTATTGCCGGTGAGCCTTCGGGAGATTTGCATGGCTCAAACTTGATGAAGGGCATTCGCAAGAGTGACCCCGAGGCGCAATTTCGTTTCTGCGGAGGCGATATGATGGCGGCGGTGGGTGGCAAGGAGAACCTCCTGAAGCACTACCGCGAGATGTCATTCTTCGGTTTTGTGCAGGTGGCGATGAACCTGCGTACCATTCTGGGGCAGATGAAGGAGTGCTGTCGTGACATCGAGGCGTTCAACCCCGATGTGGTTATCCTTATCGACTACCCAGGTTTCAACATCAAGATTGCCAAGTTCGCGCATAGCAAAGGCATCCCCGTACACTACTACATCGCCCCCAAGGTGTGGGCGTGGAAGGAGCGTCGCGTGAAGGCTATCAAGCAGTATGTCGATAAACTCTACACGATATTCCCATTCGAGACCCCCTATTTCCGCTCAAAGGGCATAGAGCCTCACTTCGAGGGTAACCCACTGATGGATGCTATCGCCGAGCGATGCGCCGCAGCACCCGTTGAGGCGGAGTTCCGCAAGGAGAATGGGCTGGACGAACGCCCCATCGTGGCGTTGCTGGCGGGAAGCCGTGTGAGTGAGATTAAGGCTAATCTGCGTTTTATGGCGAAGTTGGCGCAGCGCATACCTACGCATCAGTTTGTAGTGGCGGGTGTGGGCTGGATATCAAAGGAGCAGTATGAGCAATATACCGCTGATTTGGATGTGAAATTTGTTTGCGACAAGACCTATGAGTTGTTGCAGATTTCGGAGGCGGCGGTCGTGACATCGGGCACTGCGACCCTTGAGACGGCGCTGATTGGCATCCCCGAGGTGGTGGTTTATGGTATTCCGTGGCTCTATGAGAAGGTGAAACCATATCTGC
This sequence comes from Alistipes sp., assembly GCA_017555805.1. GTDB lineage: Bacteria > Bacteroidota > Bacteroidia > Bacteroidales > Rikenellaceae > Alistipes. The sequence continues at coordinate 1,398 of JAFZFR010000098.1, forward strand.
TGAAGATACCTTTCGTGTCGCTCGTAAACCTCAATATGGGTCGCGAGGTGGTGCGCGAGATGGTTGTCTATCATCCATCGGTAGCCGAGGCGGAGCAGGAGTTGCGCTCGATTATGGAGGGTGGCTCGAAGCGTGAAAAGATGCTCGCTGACTTCGAGGAGTTGCGAAAGATTATTGGCGGAGCGGGTGCGAGTGATAGATTTGCAGCCGATATCGTGAACACAATAAAATCTCACTCAAAATAAAGAAAAATGTTTTTTGGAGCATTAATCTTTGCGGCACTTTGGTGTGTCATTGCGTGGGTATTGCGTCGCTATCCCGAAACGATGGCGGGCTACAACACTATGCCAAAGAGCGAGCGCGAGAAGATTGATATCCAAAAACTTGGGCGTTTCGTGTCGAATGCGATGCTTGCGGGCGTGCCCTCGGTGCTACTCTCACCACTTATGCCGACTATGCCGTTATATACGCTGCTTCTGTGCTGGATTCCCTGCGGAATAGTGGTTGTGGCGGGTATATATGTAAATGTGTGTAAAAAGAAATTTGAAAAATAATGAAACTAATCTGTATCGGTCGCAACTATGCCGACCACGCAGCCGAACTGAATGATGGCGCGGAACTCCCAAAGGAGCCCCTCTTTTTCCTGAAGCCAGACACAGCGTTGTTGCGTAATAACGACCCATTCTACATCCCCTCGTTCTCGAACGAGATTCACTATGAGTGCGAGTTGGTGGTGAAAATCACACGCCTTGCCAAGTGCATCGACGAGAAGTTCGCTTCGCGTTGCTACGAGGAGGTAGGCTTGGGTATTGACTTTACGGCGCGTGACCTCCAGCGCGAGGCAATCGCAAAGGGTCTGCCCTGGGAGTTGTGCAAGGGCTTCGACCACTCGGCGGCGTTGTCAAATCAGTTTGTACCTCTCAAGGAGTTGGGTGGCGATGTGCAGAATCTGGAGTTTGAGATGGAACTCAATGGCGAGGTGCGCCAGCGAGGTTTTACCAAGGATATGCTCTTTACGGTGGATAAGATTATCGCCCATGTGTCGAAGTATATGACCCTGCGTATCGGCGACCTTATCTTCACAGGCACCCCTGTGGGCGTGGGCGCAGTAAAGCCAGGCGACAACATCAAGGCGCGCATCGGCGGTCACACACTTCTCGACTTTGATATAATGTAATTATGCTGCTACACGATAAACTGAAATCCTACCGCCTTATTCTGGCGTCACAGTCGCCTCGCCGCCGTCAGTTGCTCGGCGATGCGGGCATCGAGTTTGAACTCTCGCCTCGCTATGAGTGCGAGGAGTGCTATCCCGCGACCCTGCCGGCCGTTGAGGTGGCGGAGTATCTCTCGCGCCTGAAGAGTGAGGCATATCCCGAGCCTCTGGGCGAAAAGGATATTCTTCTTACCGCCGACACCATAGTGGTTGCGTGTGACAAGGTGCTGGGCAAGCCCGAGGATAGGGAGGATGCCATCCAGACAATCAAGATGTTCTCTGGTCGTGAGCACGAGGTGATTACGGGCGTGACGCTGCGTAGCGCAACGCGCGCGGTGAGTTTCTCATCGCACTCGAAGGTTAATTTCCGCGTCCTGACGGATGAGGAGATTGCATACTATGTCGATACCTACTCGCCTATGGACAAGGCGGGCGCGTATGGCATTCAGGAGTGGATTGGATATGTCGGCATCGAGGGCATCGAGGGTTCATTCTACAATGTGATGGGACTCCCCGTACAACGCCTCTACTGCGAGTTGGATAAGTTCATCGGTTAGATTATCTCATTCGCATCAAGCCGTTGCGAGGCGAAGCATCCAAACGGATGGCGATGAAAACGAGGATGGTGAATGCCACCAGCGACGAGCCTCCGTAACTCAAGAATGGCAACGGAATACCCATCACGGGCATCAAACCAACGGTCATACCTATATTTACTAATGCGTGGAAGAGAAGAATCGAAGCCACGCAGTAACTGTATATGCGTCCAAATGGCTCCTCCTGACGCTCGCCCATCTTCATCAGGCGCAGGATGAGAGCGCACAGCAGACCGAGCACGAACAACACGCCCAAGAAGCCCCACTCCTCACCTACGGTGCAGAAGATGAAGTCGGTCTCCTTCTCCGGAACGAAGTATTTGTTCTGCGTACCCTGCATAAATCCCTTACCCAAAAGACCACCCGAGCCGATGGCGATTTTCGCCTGATTGACATTGTAGTCGGCACCCTTCGGGTCGCTCATAATTCCCAAGAAACTCAAGATACGCAACTTCTGGTGTGGCTGCAGCACCGACTCGAAAATCTTGTCGGCGGTAGGTACAAAGAGCATTGAGCCAAGGAAGAGACCCAGCGAGAGGAATATCTGTGCGATGTTTTTTCTCAAGGCATAGATGGCGGCAAAGACCGCTGCGGCAATCACTGTGATGACCAGGCAAGCATAGCCGCTCAACGCCTCCGCGCAGAACCACGATGTGGCGGTGTGGAGCAGGAATGAGCAGAGCGCAATGGTCGCCAGGAAGATGATGTGCACCTTCCACTGACCTATCATCATCGCATTTGAGAATGTGAAGATGAGAATCAAAATCATCAGCAGGAACAGCGGCGTAAAGAGGAACGAGAAGATAAACAGGGCCGCAACCAGTATGGCTGGGATACATATCCACTTGTTCAGACCCTCACGATACAAGACGAAGATAAACGAGCATAGCACCACGCCCGAGCCCGTATCGTTTTGCAGGATGATGATTGTCAGCGGCAGCAGAATGATAAAGCCCACATGGATAAGGTCGCCCAGCCGCTTGATGGAGTAGTTGTAGTTACTCATCAGTCGCGCTACGGCGAGTGCCACCGTAATCTTCGTAAACTCAACGGGTTGCACCACAAAACTACCGAACGAGTACCACGCCTTCGCTCCGTTGAGCGTCGGTGCTAAAGCCTCGGGCAGGATGATTGTACCCGTAATGAGAAGCACACCTACGGCATAGGCGTAGTAGGCGTACATATGGTAATATCGCGAGTCAAGCAGCAGGATGCAGAGCGCCATAACCGCGGCGATACACGCCCACACCGCCTGCTTGATGTGGAAGCGTGAGAACGAGAAGAAGTCGGTGATGGTCGCATCCTCGAACGATACTGATGTGATGCAGGTCAGGCCCGACAACACCAGCAGCAGGTAGAGGATGATGGCTACGCGATCGACTCCCTCGAAGAGTGGTATTTGGTTATTTTTTCTTGACATTTTGATAACGCGCTGGTAAGTAATAAGGTAAGTTCTTCACCTGCTCGACAAGTTGTGGGCGGGTGATGGTGTCCGTCAGGTACATCTCCTCCAGAAGGCTGGCGATAGGCAACGCCGCCGACGCACCGAAACCTCCGTGCTCGACATACACCGAGATAGCAATCTTTGGATTGTCCTTTGGTGCGAACGAGAGGAATGTAGAGTGGTCACGACCGATAGGGTTCTGCGCCGTACCTGTCTTACCGCAGACATCCCAGCCTGGAAGGTAGGCACGATACGATGTACCCGCGCCAGGGATGTTCGCTCCCTTCCACATACCCTCGACGATAGGCTCAAAGTGCTTTGAGTCCACCATCGCATACTGCTTCTCGTAGAAGCGGCGGTCTATGGAGTCCTGACCCTCAATCGCCTTGACGATGTGAGGAATATAGTAGTAGCCTCGGTTGGCGACAATCGCCGCGAGGTTAGCCATCTGCAGTGGGGTACAACCCAACTCACCCTGACCGATTGAGAGCGAAAGCACCGTATAACTATTCCACGAGCCACGATATACGCGGTTGTAGAATGCCGCGTCGGGCACATAACCCTTCTGCTCGTCGAGGAAGTCAGAGTCGAGTTTTCTTCCATAGCCGAAACTCTTGACATACTCAACCCACTTGTCCAGACCCTCCTTCACATCGGTGAACTTGCGAGCCTCGATGATGTCGCGGAAGACATAGCAGAAGTAGGCATTGCACGACTGCGCCACCGCATTTCTTAAGTCGAGCGGCGAGGCGTGAGGGTGGCAACCCATCTTCTTGCTACCGTAGTGATAACCGCCGTGGCAAGGGTAGGCGTTGGCTGGCGTCAGCACACCCTCCTGCAAGCCGACAAGACCCTGCACCAACTTAAATGTTGAGCCTGGAGGGTACTTCGCCTGCACGGCGCGGTTAAACATAGGCTTCTTGGGGTCGTTGAGCATTCGCATATAGTTGTTACCGCGGTCGCTGCCGACCATATCGTCGGGGTCGAATGTAGGCGATGATGCCATCACAAGAATCTCGCCCGTAGCAGGCTCAATGGCAACTACCGCGCCAATCTTACCTGCCATCAACTCCTCGGCGAAGGCTTGCAGACGAACATCAATCGTAGAGGTGATCTTCTTGCCTGGGATAGGCAGTGTGTCGAACATACCATCCATATACGACGCCTTGATAGCGCCGTGGGCGTCGCGCTCCAGAATCTTCACGCCATCCTTGCCTCGCAAGTACTTCTCGTAGGCGCGCTCCAGACCGCTTCGGCCGATGTAGTCGCCCATCTTGTACTCGCCGCCACCACGCTTGATGTCGTTGTCGTTCACCTCGCCCAGGTTGCCGAGCAGGTTACCGCCAATCTTACGCGGATACTGGCGTACGGTACGCTTGATAGTATAGAAGCCAGGGAAACTATGCTCCTCGAAACGGAGTTTAGCCTCCTGCGAGACATAGTTCTTGATAAGGTGGGGTGCACGCGGAGTCATTCGCGCGTTCTTCAACTCGCGCACAAGTTTCTCCTTCGTGATGTCGGCTGCGCTACACAGACGCATCGTGTCGAAACCCTGCTTGCTGATGTCGCGCCACACGACCATCAGGTCGTAGCACTCCTTGCTCTGGACGATGAACTCGCCGTTGCGATCGACAACCTCGCCGCGCGGAGCATACTGCACCTCATAGCGCAGCACATTGCTCGCCGCCATACGCTTGTACTTGGTGTCGATAATCTGGATGTAGCCGACCTTGCAAGCGATGATGAGGAAGATGCCGATAACGATTGAGCGCAGGATGACTTGTCGTGTATGTGCGTCGTTGTTTGACATTTCTATCGTTTGAGAATCTTCTCGATAAAGAGTTTAACAAAATAGTAGATGAATACCACCGCTACCGCATCGCTCACCACAAGGCGCAGCAGCGTGTGGAAGAAGTGGTGCAATGACAACGCCTCCATAAAGAAATATATTGCGCTGTGCATCACCACTACGGCGATGATGTACCACCTGAAGTTCTTGTCGGGCAGGCGGTAGAGTGCCATCGACGAGTCATCGACGCCCGCGTGGCCCGTAACGAGGTTCACCAGATAGGGGCGCAGGAAACCCGTAGCAGTCGAGGCAAAGACATTCAGTCCGCCCATACCAGTCATCACATCGACCATCAGTCCCAGCAGCGCCGACCACACCACCATCCATACGGGAGGTGTGTCCAGCGGCAACATAATGATGAAGGCGACATAAATCAGCGGGTGGAAATATACGCTCAATGATATGTTATCAACCAAAAATATCTGCAATAGCACCAGCGCCAGGAACGCGCCAGCATATGTTAGGTTCTTTTGCATCGTAGCCTCAATTAAAATTCACTTACGGGATTATTCTCCAACGCCTTAATCTCTCCGTAGTCGATATTCTCAATCAGGATTACATTGTTCAGTTTGGTCATATCTGCCGCCAGACGCACCGTAACGCTATACGAGGTCTGCGTGTCGTTGATGGCGTAACTCTCGACATAACCAATCTTGATACCCTCGGGGAAGTAGTGCGACAGACCAGCCGAGACCACCTCGTCGCCAATCTCTATGTCGGCGTGCTTCGACAGGTCGGTCATCTCCACCTTGTAGGGGCTGTTGCCGCTCCACGAGATAGAACCGAAGTGCTCGTCACCGAGAATCTTTCCGCTGGTACGGAAATCCATATTCAGGATGGGGAGTACAACGGAGTAGCGCTCCGAGCAACCGATGACATAGCCAATCATCATTCCCGAAGGCGAGATGACAGCCATATCCTCCACCACGCCGTGCATCGTACCTCGGTTCAAGGTGATGAGGTTACGCGAGCGGCTGATGCTGTTCGAGATGATGCGGGCTGTGGTGTAGCGGTACTGCGACAGCGATACTCTCACCGCCGAGTCGATGCCCTCCATTGTGAGCGAGTCGGTTGCGGCGTTCATGTCGTTCTCGCGGTAGTACGCCAACTCGCCCTCCAACTCGGCAACACGCTTTGCGAGGGTCTCGTTCTCGCCTCGGAGTGTGAAGTAGTGCTTCACGCCGAAGATAGAACTCTGCACACCTCCCGCCACGCTGTGGGCGCGCGAGAGAATTTTCGCCTGCGTGTAGTATGAGGAGTTGGCATAGAAGTTCAGTGCCACGCCCTCGATGAAGAGGAAGAGCAGCACGACATATATGCGGCGTAAAAATTCTATGAGTTTATACATTCCGACTTGCTTTAGAGCAGGTTATTCACGAAACGCAGAGGGGCAAAAAGCCCCTCCGCATAGGTGTGTGATATCACCCGCCACAGTATGTGACTGTGACGATTATTTCATCAAGAATGAGAACTTGTCAATATTCTTCATTGCGATACCCGTACCGCGAGCGATTGCGCGCAATGGGTCGTCGGCGATGTGGAATGGCAAGCCTGACTTGTTCGAAAGGCGCTTGTCAAGACCCTTGATCAAGGCACCACCACCAGCCAAATAGACACCCTTCTTCACGATGTCGGCATACAACTCTGGTGGCATTGTCTCCAACACCTTCATCAAGGCTGCATCCAACTTCACGAGTGACTTCTCAAGAGCGTAAGCAATCTCGTTGTAAGAGAGTGTTACGGTCTGTGGCAATGATGTGAGGATGTTTGGACCTGTAATCTCGAAATCCTCTGGCTCGTCCTCCAACTCTGGCACAGCGGCACCGATAGCACACTTGATAGCCTCGGCAGTACGCTCACCGATGCGGATGTTGTGCTGCTGACGAACATAGTTCTTGATATCCTCTGTAAAGACATCGCCTGCGATGTTGATTGACTCCGAGCATACGATACCACCGAGTGAGATACAAGCAATCTCTGATGTACCACCACCGATGTCGATAATCATATTACCCTCTGGAGCCTCTACATCCAGGCCAGCACCCAACGCTGCCGCCATAGGCTCGAAAATCATATATACATCACGACCACCTGCGTGCTCGGCAGAGTCGCGTACGGCGCGAATCTCCACATTTGTTGAGCCCGAAGGTATACAGATAACCATACGCAACGAAGGCGAGAACATACTGCTTGCAGTACGCACCTTCTTAATCATGCCGCGCAACATCAACTCCGTAGCGTTGAAGTCGGCAATCACACCCGCCTTCAATGGGCGGATAGTCTTGATGTTAGGGTTCTCGCGACCCTGCATCTGGCGTGCCTGGTCACCGATAGCCATCACTTTTCCTGTATGAGCATCCAAGGCAACGATTGATGGCTCATCCACCACCACCTTACCGTTGTAGATAATCAGTGTGTTGGCTGTGCCCAAATCGATAGCCAACTCCTGTGTTAATGAAAAAATTCCCATATATCTATTTAATTATTATTCAACAGTTTATAATGCTCAAACGGCTAAAAATCAGTCGTTTGCGCGCCTGCGGTCAAATAAAATACACTTTGACCCTACAAAGGTAGTGAAAAGATGAATAAGTTTTCCAACTTTTTTGAGGAAATTTTTATTATTTTTGCATTCGTAAACATCCGAACATAGAAAGATGATAAATTCTCAAGATAAATGTGCCATCATTGGTTATGGCAGTTGGGCTACGGCAATAGTGAAAATTCTCACCGAGAATAAGATTAATGTCTATTGGCACATCTTGAATCCAGATGTGTTGCAGTCGGTGGAGACAGAGGCGCGAAATTGCAAGTATCTGCGTGATGTTGATCTCGACACCAACTACATCACCACCTCGGACGATATCAATCAGGTGGTCGATGGTGCGAAGGTGGTCATCCTCGCTATGCCGTCAGCGTTCGTAAAGAAGTTTATGGAGCCCCTGACCGTCAGCCTTGACGACAAGTTCGTCATCTCTGCGGTGAAGGGTATCGTTCCCGATGATTATATCCCTATCACAGACTACATCAAGAACCACTACGGTGTGCCCGAGAATCAGGTGGCAATCATCACTGGTCCTTCTCACGCCGAGGAGGTCGGTCTGAGTCGCTGGTCATACCTTACGGCCGTGAGCCGCAATGTCGAGGCACGCGCCATTATGGTCGAGATGTTCACACGCCCATATATCCGCGTGATGGAGTCTGATGATATCGAGGGTGTTGAGTACGCGGCAATTATGAAGAACATCTACGCCATCGCGGTAGGTCTTGCCAATGGTCTGGGCTATGGCGATAACTTCATCGCGGTGCTGATTGCAAACTCGGCTGCCGAGTTGAGCCGTATGTTCGAGTCGTTCGGTGGCAGCACCCACAACGCGCTGGCATCTGCCTGTCTGGGAGATTTGCTTGTGACCTGCTATTCGACATACAGCCGTAACCGCCGCCTGGGTTTGCTCATCGGTCGTGGTTGTACGGTGCGTAGCGCGATGAACGAGATGACGATGGTTGCCGAGGGCTACTACGCCGCAAAGTGCATCCGCCACACGCTCGCCGAGCGCAATGTTAGTATGCCTATCGTCGATATGGTCTATGAGGTGCTCTACCACGGCGCGTCGGCTCGCCGCAAGATGCGCGAACTCACCACAAAACTGGTTTAGAAATTATCAATAAAACACAAATATAAAATTTTAGAATACAATGAGTTTGATGAAATTAGATGTAGCCAAGTCAGGCGTGGTTATCACTCCCGAGATGAAGGCTGCAGCACAGAAGGCTAACGAGTTGCTCCACTCTGGTGAGGGTGCGGGTAACGATTTCTTGGGTTGGGTAAACCTCCCATCATCTATCGACGCAGAGCAGATTGCCGCTATCGAGGCACAGGCAGCAAAGTTGCGTGAGAAGGCAGAGGTAGTAATCTGCATCGGTATCGGTGGTTCATACCTCGGCGCAAAGGCTGTTATCGAGGCTATGAGCAACTCTTTCGAGTTCTTGAAGAAGAACCACGAGAACCCAACAGTAGTCTTCGCAGGTCAGAATATCTCGGAGGATTACACTCACGAGCTTTTGGAGGCAACAAAGGATTACTCTGTTGCAGCAATCGTAATCTCAAAGTCAGGTACAACAACCGAGCCTGCTATCGCATTCCGCCTCATCAAGGCAGAGTTGGAGAAGCGCTACGGTAAGGCAGAGGCTGCCGAGCGTATCGTGGCTATCACCGACGCTGCTCGCGGCGCACTCAAGACACTCGCTACAAACGAGGGCTACCCAACATTCGTTATTCCAGACGATGTAGGTGGTCGTTTCTCGGTACTCACTCCAGTAGGTTTGTTGCCATTGGCAGTTGCTGGCGTTGATATCAAGGCGTTGGTTGCTGGTGCACAGGCTATGGAGAAGGCTACTGCGGCTGATGTTGCTGTTGAGGAGAACCTCGCTGCACAGTACGCAATCGTTCGTAACGAGCTCTACAAGGCTGGCAAGAAGGTTGAGATTTTGGGTTCTTACGAGCCAAAGTTGCAGTATGTTGCCGAGTGGTGGAAGCAGCTCTACGGCGAGTCAGAGGGTAAGGATGGCTTGGGTATCTTCCCAGCAAGCGTAACTCTCACAGCCGACCTCCACTCTATGGGTCAGTACATCCAGGAGGGTGAGCGCACATTGTTCGAGACAATCATCTCTGTTGAGAATGCAAAGCACACTGTAAAGGTTGAGGCAGAGGAGGCTAACCTCGATGGTTTGAACTTCCTCGCTGGCAAGCGCATTTCAGAGATTAACAAGATGGCGGAGCTCGGCGTTCGTTTAGCTCACATCGACGGTGGTGTTCCACAGCTCTGCATCGAGATTCCTGCAATCGACGAGACATCTATCGGTGCTTTGATCTACTTCTTCGAGAAGGCTTGCGGTATCAGCGGTTACATCCTCGGCGTAAACCCATTCAACCAGCCAGGTGTTGAGGCTTACAAGAAGAATATGTTTGCTCTTCTCGACAAGCCAGGGTATGAGGAGGAGTCGAAGGCTATCAAGGCTCGCCTGTAAGAAAAAGTGACAAGTTGGGCTATTGTGGCATCTTGCTTGATTTTGGATTGCTCATTTACGCCAAGTAAACTCCGCATCCAAAATCTGCGACAAGCCTCAAAATAGCCTCAACTATCCACTTTTTAGCAGAATAACAAAATGAAATTAGGGTGAGAAGTTTCTCGCCCTAATTTTTTGTATATGTATATATGCCCAACGAAAAATGCCGCCCCGAAAAGGGACGGCATTGTCCTATTGACAGCATTACGGTATATATTGCTTATAACCTTCGGTGAAAAGTTGTATAAGACCTTCAGCATCTTTGTTGTCCACCATAATTTGATAATGCGTTTTAATGATTTTCTTACTAATGTGTGGGTATGCTGCTTTCATATTCTCTCGAATAGTCTTAATGGTTTTTGCAGACTCAATCTCTTTTTTGAAACTTTCTACAAGAGCGGGAATCTTTGATTCTACCTCATTTATAGTTTCATATTTCATCTGTTGTATTTCGTTTTCAAGAGTTCTATATTTTTCATATGATTCGCTAGTTTCGAGGGCAAGAATTCTCGGGTGAATAGATTGATAATTACCCAAATCAATTGTTTTTGTATTATATTTGAGGTGATTTGCGATAATTTCATCTGCATCAATATAAAAATAAACTGATTTGCCTTGGGAGGTACTAAATTTAAGTTCATCAGCATTGGCCGCCATTTTATTTTGAAGTAACTCGACGACAAACTTTGCTAAAGACTTATATTTATCTTTTATTTCTTTCTGTTTAGTTTCTAATATCTCTCCTTGCTGTTTGAGAATTTCATTTCGTTCAATTGTAGCAAACTCCTCATCTGCGGGTATTAAAGTGTATGCGCGACTAATATTAGCACCTATTACATCTCCACATCCTGATTCTATACTATTGAGGCTACCTTCCATCTCCTTGAATACCTTACCAAGTTCAACTCCGAAAATAGGCTTTTGTTCGATTGTAAAATAATGTGCATCGCTAGATTCATAAAATGTTTTAATGGTAGTTTTTCCGAAGTTATCTTCGATAGTCTTTTCAATTTTTTTATACGGGCTCAAGTCGTAGATAATTGTAGTATCCTGGGAATCGTTATATAATACGCTAGTTTCTCCTGTTGACAAATCAACTTCTGTAATTTTTAAAAGACGACCATTCTTATATATGCGAGATTGGCTTCCTTGAACTCCAGAAATACGATTTACTTTCCATTCCCCATCAGGCATACCCATCTCATCAAATTTGCCTTCTATCTTCATTTCTCGTCCTAAGTAATCAATTTCTGCAGTTAATAAACCATAGGGGATATTATTTTTTATTTGACCCTTTAGTGTGACATAACGCAACTTTAATTCGAATGGACCGTTGAGTTTATCGTCTTCATATCTTACTATTGCACGAGATTGCGTTTGGTAGTGGTTATTGGTGGTTAAATTGCCATTTTCGTCAATAAATACTCCATTCCCAGGCACGAATAGCCATTGCCCGCTTTTTTTACCATGGGTATATTCTCCATATATCCAATGAGAACTAAGTGAACCAGTATAATTTATATATCTATAAGAGCATTTGCCATGTTTTACTCTTTCCCCATTTTGTTCATAATAATTATATTCTGCTTCACATTCTGTTTTGCCAGGTGTATATTCGGCTGTGGCGCATATTTGTGGAGTCTCTTTTGGTATAATCATTTCTCCTTTGTAGGTTTTTGTTTGAGCCATCAATACAAATGGAGTAAAGATGCCCATCAATAATAAACAAAATTTTTTCATAATTTTTAAAATCTTTGTTTACTCACCAACTCCAAATGAGTGTTTGGGAAATAGAAAGTGTGGAGCTGATTTCGGTTATCTTAATCGAAGGTTGTGGAAAGACCTATACCAGAGATAATCGACACAATACCCCACACCTGGATAGATATGGGGATAGACGCAAGGAATGCGTCGGCCATAATCTAAACAAGAAATGAGTGTCGTTCGTTTGCCCTCTGGTATTGAAAACTTCCACATTTTCGATTAAGGACTATGAAAACACTTTCAAAAAATATGTCTGCCCAACATTAAATTGCTAAGCGTTACAAATATAACAAATTATTTTTAAAAGAACAAAGATATGTGAAGGATGAACAAAAAATGCCGCCCCGAAAAGGGACGGCATTTCTGTTATATGCTGATGCGATTATTTACCATCGCGGTCAGAGAGCATCTTAATCCAGTAGCCACCAACTACCGAACGAGCCTTGAAACCTGCGTGTGACTTGTTGTCAGTGTTGATCCAGTCACTCATAGGAATACGGCTTGTTGTCTCTGCGTAGAACTTGTGCAATGGCTTGATGAACTCCTCGAATGTAGCCTTGTCAGGTGACATTGTTGCTGTCCATACAATCCAGTCTGACTTGGTGTAGCCACGACGGCTGTCGAGTGGCAAACCATACTCGTTCTGCTTTGTGAGGTAGTAAGCAATCTCGTCGAGTGCGATAGATGGGTCGAATACATCGTAGCCGAGCATCTTGTCCCATACGAGGTTATACTTCTGGCTCCAAGTGTCGCGACCAGTGTCGAATGTGAGGCGGTAGTGGTCACCCTCCTGTGCCATCTCCTTCCACTTTGCGGCCATCTCCTTTGCGATTGCATTGTACTTCTGGGCAACATCCTTCTTGCCTGCCATATCTGCGATGTCAGCGTAAGCAGCAACACCCACGATAGCCTTAACCGCAAGGTTTGCGTTGCGTGCCCAGTGACCTGCGAAGTCGTCAGTACACAACTGGTTTGCTGGGTCACCACCATTCTCTACGAGGTAGTCAGTCCACAATGTAAGAGCATCCCAGTGCTTCAAAGCGTAGTCAGCCTTACCCTCTGCCTGGCAGATAGCGCCTGTCAGGATAAGCATGTTACCGCACTCCTCAACTGGCATATCGCCACCATAAGTCTGGCCGTTTGCCTGTGGGTATGTACCAACATCGTGTGCTGCGAAAGGCTTCTTCCACTTGCCGCTCTCGGTGTAATAGAAGATGAAGTTCAAAAGACCCTTCGCCAACTCTGGGTTGTAGTAGAGGAACATAGGTGCTGATGGATAAGTTACATCCACAGTACCGATTGAACCGTTTGAGTTATTCTCCTTTGAGAGCCAAGCAAGCTCGCCCTGTGGAGTCTCGATAAGCTTGTGAGCTGTGATAGCCTGACGGTAAGCCAATGCGAGCAACTCTGCATACTCCTTACCACCTGACTTGTTAGCGTCAGCCATCAACTTCGCGTCGAACTTCTCGCAACGCTTCATCAAAGCATCATACTGCTCTGCTGCCAAAGCGAACTGCTGCTGGATAGAGCTGTCGCCCTTGCGGTTCCAGTAAGGACGGATGTTCTCGCGGAAGTACTGGATAGAGTAGATGTCGTCGTAACCTACCATGATGTAGTTGCTAACCTCTGCTGCGCCTACCTTGCCGAGCTTCTTCGACATAGCCATCTGTGTGCCCTCGCCGATAGATGCAACCTCGCCGTTAGCAGCGAATGCCTGACGCAAAGCAACTGATGCGCCCACTGCGTTTGAAGTCTGCTTGTCGGCAGCCATATAGAAGTAACCCCAGTCGATGCGGATGTCGTCGCCACGGTGGCGCAATACGCGCTGTGACTCTGTACCCGACTTAACATAGTTGAACTTCTCGTCAGCCTCTACAGTGCTGATGCTCTTCTGTGTAGGCATATTGCGTGCCCAGTCAGCCGAAGCCTCGAAGTAAACCTCAACATCGTGCTCTGCGCCGTCGTTAGACTTAACAGCGTAAGTAACATAGTTCACTGGGCGTGATACCAACTCCAAATCCTCCAGGAAGAGAGGAGCAGCGAATGTGAGACGCAAATCCACGCCACCGCAAGTGAAGTCGTAGATTGTACGAGTAGCCTGTACATCAACTGATGTCTGAACGGCTGTCTGTGGCATAATAATCTCGTCGATAGACTGCTTGTAGATACCGAAATCAACAAGTGCAAGACCTGGACCGTTGTAGCAGTGAGCAGCGAGGGTAATCTTACCGTCGCAAGCCGCTACCAACTCATCAGGTACTGCAGCCAATACATTCTCGCGAGCAGCGTTACCTGTATCAACAATCTTTGTGCCGTTGAAGTAGAGCTCGAAGTTATCGTCGTGAGAGTACATCACGAAGAGCTTGCTGTTCTTCAAATCCTCTGGGTTAATCTCAACCTCGCGTCGTACCCAGATGTTCTTTGTGCTCCAGATAGTCTTGATGTTTGTTGACTGCCAACCGAAAGCAGCCTCACCCTTCTTCCAGCTCTTGTCGTTAAAGCCAGGCTTTGTCCAAGCGTCGCCGCGTGGAGCGTCGAAGGTGTAAGTACCCCACCAAGGCTCCTCAACTGACATAGGAGCGAGTGATGTGATTGTTGGGTCCTCCTCACCCATGAAGCGGTAGAGCTGACCATCTACGCGCAAAGTACCCACGAATGGGAACTTCTTCTCGGTCCAGTGCATAACCTGCGAGTCGTAGAGGTTGTCTGTTGGTGACCACGCTGAAGTGTAGGGGTCGATGGTGATGAGTGGATACGCTGGAGCGCGCAACTCGTTCTTCACCTGCTGTGGTGCGCTGCAACCAACTGCCAAAGCAGCCACGGCAGCAATCGCCAAAAATAGTTTTTTCATAGTGATAAATATTAGTTTGTGTAGTTCTTTCTTTTGCAAATATACATATATATATTGAGATTATGCAAATTTTTTCGCATAAATATACATTTTGCATAAAAAGTTCTTTCGTGGTAACGCTTTTTTATTCTTGGCGGTGAGGTGGTGTATGCGGCGGAGTGGGGTAGTGGTGTGCGGTGGACAAACAAAAAGGGTTGCCCGACCCGAAGGTGAACAACCCATAAGAGTTATCTGTGATGCAGGATTACTTCAACTCGTCAGCGAGCATCTTAATCCAGTAACCACCTACAACTGAACGAGCCTGGAAACCAACATGTGATGGAGCATCAGTGCGGTACCAGTCGCTCATAGGAGCGCGTGCAACTGTCTCGTTGTAGAACTTGTGCAATGGCTTGATGAACTCCTCGAAAGTAGCCTTGTCAGGTGACATTGTAGCTGACCATACAACCCAGTCAGACTTTGAGTAGCCCTGACGGCAGTCGAGTGGCAAACCATATACATTCTGCTTTGTGAGGTAGTAAGCAATCTCGTCGAGTGCGATAGATGGGTCGAATACATTGTAGCCGAGCATCTTGTCCCATACGAGGTTGTACTTCTGGCTCCAAGTGTCCTTGCCTGTGTCGAATGTGAGGCGGTAGTGGTCACCCTCCTGTGCCATCTCCTTCCAAGCAGCAGCCATCTCCTTTGCGATTGCGCCATACTTCTGGGCAACATCCTTCTTGCCAGCCATCTCTGCCAAGTCAGCGTAAGCTGCAACACCCACGATAGCCTTAACTGCGAGGTTAGCGTTGCGTGCCCAGTGGCCTGCGAAGTCGTCTGTACAGAGCTGGTTTGCTGGGTCACCACCATTCTCTACGAGGTAGTCAGTCCACAATGTAAGAGCATCCCAGTGCTTCAAAGCGTAGTCTGCGCTGCCCTCAACCTGGCAGATAGCGCCTGTGAGGATAAGCATGTTACCACACTCCTCAACTGGCATATCGCCACCGTAAGTCTGGCCGTTAGCCAATGGGTAAGTACCGATATCGTGTGCTGCGAAAGGCTTTGTCCACTTGCCGCTCTCCGAGTAGTAGAAGATGAAGTTGATGAGAGCCTTTGCAAACTCTGGGTTGTAGTAGAGGAACATAGGTGCTGATGGATAAGTTACATCCACAGTACCGATTGAACCGTTAGAGAAGTTCTCCTTTGAGAGCCAAGCGAGCTCGCCGTTAGGAGTCTCGATGAGCTTGTGAGCAGCGATAGCCTGACGGTAAGCCAATGCGAGCAACTCTGCATACTCCTTACCACCAGAGATTGTAGCGTCGTGCATCAACTTTGCGTCGAACTTCTCGCAACGCTTGATGAGTGATGCGTACTCTGCTGCTGCCAAAGCGAACTGCTGCTGGATAGAGCTGTCGCCGTTGCGGTTCCAGTAAGGACGGATGTTCTCGCCGAAATACTGGATAGAGTAGATATCATCGTAACCGAGCATGATGTAGTTGCTAACCTCTGTTGCGCCTACCTTGCCGAGCTTTGCAGAGAGAGCAATCTGGTTGCCATCGTTTGAAGATGCTACCTCACCATTCTCAACGAATGACTTACGGAGGTTAAGACCGTTACCAACTGCGTTAGTGTGGTTCTTGTCAGCCGCCATGTAGAAGTAACCCCAGTCGATACGAAGGTCATCACCCTTCTTTGCAAGAATCTTCTGTGAATCTGTACCAGTCTTTACATAGTTGAACTTCTCGTCAGCCTCAACTGTGCTTGTGCTCTTCTGTGCTGGAGTGTTCTGTGCCCAGTGAGTGTCAGCCTCGAAGTAAACCTCAACATCGTGCTCTGCACCGTCGTTAGACTTAACGGCGTAAGTCACATAGTTCACTGGACGAGCAACCAACTCTGGCTCCTCGAGGAACATAGGCGCAGCGAATGTGAGAGTCAAATCAACGCCACCGCAAGTGAATGTGTAGATTGTGCGTGTTGCCTGAACATCAGCAGATGTCTGAACGGCTGTCTGGTTCATTACAACAGCGCCTGTTGGCTGCATATATACACCGAAATCAACCAACGCACCACCTGTGCGGTTGTGGCAGTGAGCAGCGATAGTGAGCTTGCCGTTTGCCTTTGCAATCATCTCGGCTGGAATCTGCTTATAGACATTCTCCTTCCAAGTGTAGTCAGTTGAAACGAGCTCCTCGCCGTTTACATAGAGCTGGAAGATGTCATCGTGAGAGTAGAGGATGAAGAGGTTGCTGCCTGCTACCTGCTCTGGAGTGAACTCGATAGTGCGGCGTACCCAAATATCCTTTGAGTCCCACTCTGTGTTTACATCATAGTACTGCTGTGTGCCGAATGGTGCTGGAGCCTGCTTCCAAGCCTTGTCGTTGAAGTCAGCCTCTGCCCACTTCTTCGCTGGCTTGTCGAGAGTGTAAGCTGCTGTCCAAGCCTCCTGTGAAGCAACTGGAGCGAGCGCTGTCATGATGCTCTCCTCCTCACCCATGAAGCGGTAGAGCTGACCATCAACACGCAATGTACCCATGAATGGGAACTTCTTGCCTGTCCAGTGTGTTACCTGGTGGTCGTAGAGGTTGTCAGCGGGTGACCAAGCCGATGTGTAAGGGTCGATAGTGATGAGCGGGTACGATGGAGCACGCAACTCGTTCTTCACTGGTGCTGGTGCGCTGCAGCTAACTGCCAAAGCAGCAAGAGCGACAACTGCCAAGAAAAGTTTTTTCATAATTAATTTGTTTTTGTGTTATAGAAGTTTGTTTGGGGGCAAAGATAGACATAATTATTGATTGTAAATCAATTTTTAGCAAAAATTGGTCTAAAAATAAAAATGTTGTAGCCAAATGCGAAATCTGACTACAACATTGAAAGATTGTTGCTTAAAAATTCTGCTACTTTGTCATCTTGTCTGACAACAACTTAATCCAGTAGCCACCCACAACAGAGCGAGCCTGCATACCGATGTGGTTGTTGGTGTCGGTGTGGTAGTAGTCGCTCATTGGCACGCGTCCGCGTGACTCGTTGTAGAGGTTATACATAGGCTTGATGAACTCCTCGAAGGTAGCCTTGTCGGCTGCCAGAGTCGCTGTCCAAGCCACCCAGTCGCACTTCGCACCAGCGCCACGGCTATCCAATGGGAGACCATACTGGTTGAACTTTGTGAGGTAGTAAGCAATCTCGGTTGGAGCAATCGAAGGGTCGAATACATTGTAGCCCAACATCTTGTCCCATACGAGGTTATACTTCTGGCTCCAGGTTGGCTGTGGATGGTCGAATGTGAGGCTGTAGTGGTCACCCTCGGCTGCGTTCTCCTTCCAGAATGCCGCCCAGCGCTCGGCGTCGGCGCGGTACTTCTCGGCAACATCCTTCTTGCCCGCCATATCGGCCATATCGGCATAAGCCGCAATACCCAGAACCGCCTTGATGGCGAGGTTTGCGTTGCGTGAAGAGTGACCCATAAAGTCATCGGTGCAGAGCTGGTGTGCAGGGTCGCCGCCGTGCTCCACAAGGTAGTCAGCCCACTGTGTGAGGGCATCCCAGTGCTTCAGGGCGTAGTCCACCTTACCTTCCAACTGGCAGATAGCGCCAGTCATAACGAGCAGGTTACCAGACTCCTCCACAGGCATACCGCCATCGTAGCGCTCGCCCCATACATGAGGATAGCAACCCACATCGTGCGCCGCGTAAGGCTTGTCCCACTTGTCGCTCTCGCAGAGGTCGAAGATAAAGTTGATGAGCGCCTTCGCTACATCGAGGTTGTAGTATGCAAAGAGGGGGAACGAAGGATATGTCACATCCACAGTACCGATACATCCGTTAGAGAAATTCTCCTTCGAGAGCCAAGCGAGTTCGCCGTTAGGCATCTCGATGAGTTTGTGAGCAGCGATAGCCTGACGATAAGCCGCAGCGCACAACTCGGCATACTCCTTGCCGCCCGCCTTGTAAGCCTCTGCCATCAACTTCGCGTCGAACTTCTCGCAGCGCTTAACGAGTGAACGGTACTCATCAGCCGCCAATGTGAACTGCTCCTCGATTGTGCTGTCGTCGTTGCGGTTCCAGTATGGGCGAATCTTCTGCTCGTAGTAAAGGATAGAGTAGATGTCATCGTAACCCACCATAAAATAGTCGCTCACCGGCTTTGTGCCTACTGTGCCGAGGTTGGATGCAATAGCGAGGAAGTCGCCGTCGCAGCTCTGCAATGTGCTGTCAAGGAATGAGCCACGCAGATTGTATGGATTACCAGATGCGGTAGTGAACTTGCTCTTGTCACCCACCATATAGAAGTAACCCCAGTCGATGCGGATGTCATCGCCATTCTTTGCCAGAACTGGCTGCTCGAGAGTACCCACCTTCGCGTAGTTGAAACGCTCGTCAGAGAGGGTCTCGCTGGCGGTCTTCTGTGATGGTGTGTTGCGTGCCCAGTGTGGGCCTGCCTCAAAGTACATCTCTACGGCGTGCTCCGCGCCATCGTTTGACGCCACCTCATAGGTGATGTAGTTCACTGGGCGTGAGAGCAAATCGAGGTTATCCATCAATACGGGCGCCATAAATGTGAGGCGCAAATCAACCGCGCCGCAAGTGAAGTCGTAGATGGTGCGTGTCGCCTGCACATCAGCCGATGTCTGCTGCGCAGTCTCTGTCAGGCGACGGGTGTTCTCACTTGCGCGATATACGCCGAAATCAACCAATGCGCCACCAAGGGTGTTCTGGCAGTGTGCTGCGATGGTGAGTTTGTTATCCCACTTTGCAAGTTGCTCCTTGGTAAGGACGAGGTCCTGGTTCTCCTTCCAGGTGTTGCCGGTGCTGACCATCTGCTCGCCATTGACATAGAGCTCGAAGATGTCGTCGTGCGAGTAGCGGAGGATGTATTTGTCTGCGCCGAGTTCCTCTGGCTTGAGTTCTACGGTGCGGCGTACCCAGATGTCTGGAGAGTTCCAAGGTGTCTGGATATAGTAGTTGGCGAAGCCGAAAGGTGCCTTCGACTTGCTCCACTTTGAGTCGTTGTAATTCGCTGCTGTCCAGTCGCCTGCTGGCTTGTCGAGGGTGTATGCAGCATCCCAGGGCACATCGTAGCCCATAGGCGCTATGGCGATATACAAATCCTCCTCAATACCCATAAAGCGGTAAGGCTTGCCATCAACCTTTATGACGCCGAGCAGAGGAAAATCCTTCTCTGTCCAGTGCATAACCTGACGGTCGTAGAGGTTGTCAGCACCCGACCACGCCGAGGTGTAGGGGTCGATGGTGATGAGTGGGTAGGCTGGTGCGCGCAGGTCATTCTTTACCTGCTCGGGCGCAGAGCAACCAACCATTGCAGCGAGTGCTGCGATTGCAAAAAATAGTTTTTTCATACATTTATTGTTTTAGGTTTTATTCAATCTTTGCTAAGCCTTCGCACGAAACATAGTGCTCTTTGATGCCCAGCTCCTCCATCCAGCCACGCACGATGACCGACTCATAGTGTCCTGTGTTGAATCCCTGCGATCCCATATTGTTGTAGAGCCATGAAGGACTTGACCAGAGTGCGGCGCGGAACTTCACTTTCTCATAAAAATTCTTCTTCACCGCCCAGTTGCCGTGGTGTGCCAACTGCAAATAGTCGCATTCCAAGTCTTTGGCGTATTCCGACGCGAGGAGTTTGTCGCCCGCCTCAACGCCCAGGTCGCCCAGGAAGATGAATGACTTGTGCTTGTCCCACATCTTGATGACCATACTCGAGTTGTTGTAGCCATTGCCGAGTATGTCGGGGTTCTTCTCTCCCAGTATTTTGAACTTTATGCCGTCAATTGAGAACTCGTCTCCGCAATGGCAATCAATCACCTCGGTCTCTTTGAGGTTGTCCAGCAGGGAGTAGAATACGCGGGTGTAGTCAGCCCAGACCTTATCCTCGGTGTCGATGAGAGCCTCGGTGAAGCGCGAGTGGTAGATTTTGTTGATCTTTATCCCATTCGGCTTTTCGAGCAGATCCTTTAGGGTGCCCATATGGTCGTTGTGGGGGTGTGATACCATCCACGCCTCAACTTCGCCACCCAAAGCGGCGAGGAAGCCACACAAGTAGTCGCGTTCAGCCTCGTAGCCGCCATCCATAACAATCAGCTTTCCGCTATGGGTGCGGATAACATAGCTGTTGCCGATGTCGTTTCGCTGTGAGGGAAGTTGCCAGAGGGAGAATGTCTTTTTTGCGTAGCAGCCCACCGAAAGCAAGATGGCTACCGCTACCAAAATCAGTCGTTTCATATCTACTTCGTTTTCTTGTCCTTAAGCATCTTAATCCAGTAGCCGCCCACAACCGAACGCGCCTGCAACCAACCTGTGCGGTGGTTGAGTGAATTGGTCTGGTAGAGGTCAGGCATTGGGCAACGACCCGTTGTCTGGTTGTAGAAGTTGTACATCGGTGTGATGAACTTCTGGAATGTAGCCTTGTCGGATGAGAGTGTAGCCGACCACATCAGCCAGTCGCTCTTTGTGGTGTAACTGCGCTGGTCGAGTGCCAGGCCATACTCGTTGAACTTGGTCTGGTAGTATGCCACCTCGGTCTCGGCGATGTCGGCGTCGAATACATTGAAGCCAAGAATAGCATCCCATACAAGGTTATACTTCATACTCCAGGTATCCTGATTTGTGTCGAATGTGAGGCGGTAGTGGTCGCCGCCGTTTGCCATCTCTTTCCAGATGCCGGCCATCTCCTTCGCCTTTGCCATATACTGCTCGGCGATGTCTGTCTTACCCGCCATCTTTGCAAGGTCGGCGTAAGATGCCACGCCGAGGATAGCCTTGATTGAGAGGTTGGCGTTGCGTGCCAGGTGACCCATAAAGTCATCGGTGCAGAGCTGGTTGCGTGGGTCCTGACCATTCTCCACAAGGTAGTTAGCCCAGGTGGTCAGCACATCCCAGTGCTTCAACGCATAGTCGGCACTGCCATCCTCCTGACAGATTGCCGAGGTCATAATAAGCATATTGCCCGACTCCTCGATAGGCATACCCTCGCCGCCGTAGTCCTCGCCACGCAGATGTGGGTAGCGGCCAGCGTCGTGTGCAGCGTATGGGCGTGTCCACTTCTCGCTCTCGCACAACTCGAAGATGAAGTTCAAAAGACCCTTCGCAAGGTCGGGGTTATAATATACATAGAGTGGGAATGATGGGAAGGTCACATCCACCGTACCCAGACATCCGTTAGAAAAGTTCTCCTTTGAAATCCAGGCCAACTCGCCCGCAGGTGACTCGATGAGTTTGTGTGCGGCGATAGACTGACGGTAGGCCAGGGCGCAGAGTTCTGCATACTCCTTACCACCCGCAGCGTTAGCCTCTGCCATAAGGCGTGCATCGAACTTCTCGCAACGCTTCACGAGCGACTGATACTCATCTGCCGCCAAAGCGAACTGCTGCTCGATGGTGCTGTCGCCCTTGCGGTTCCAGTATGGACGCACCTTCTCGCCGTAGTAGAGGATAGAGTAGAGGTCATTGTAACCAACCATAATATAGTCGCTTACGGTCTTCGCGCCTACCTTGCCCAGGTCAGCCGAGATTGCGAGGTAGTTGCCCTCGCCACTGCTGATTGTGCCCTCGTCGATAAACTCGCTGCGGATAGCGAATGGCTCGCCCGCGGCGGTAGTATATTTTGTCTTGTCGCCCGCGAGGTAGAAGTAACCCCAGTCGATGCGTACATCGTCGCCGAACTTCTGCAAAACAGGCTGCTCGACTGTACCCACCTTGGCGTATGCAAAGCGCTCGTCTGTAGGGGTCTCACACACGCTCTTCTGCGAATCTGCGTGGCGTGCCCACTGCGGACCAGCCTCGAAATAAATCTCCACATCGTGCTCCGCCCCGTCGTTTGATGCAACCTCATAGGTCACATAGTTCACTGGGCGAGAAACGAGGTTCAAATCCTCAAGCAACGCTGGCGCCATAAATGTGAGGCGGAGATCAACCTCGCCGCAGGTGAAGTCGTAGATGGTGCGTGTAGCCTGCACATCGGCAGAGGTCTGCTGGGCAGTCTGCGCGAGGCGCTTCGCAGCGTTTGAGGTGCGATAAAGACCGAAATCAACCAGAGCACCGCCCAGAGTGTTACGGCAGTGTGCTGCGATGGTCAGTTCGTTGCCCCACTTCTCAATCTTCTCCTTTGGAATCTCTACGGTGATATTCTCCTTCCAAGTGCTGTCAGTTGCGATAATCTGCTCGCAGTTGATATACAACTTGAAGATATCATCGTGAGAGTAGCGAAGGATGTATCTCTCGGAGTTCATATCCTCGTCAGAGAGCACTACATTTCGGCGCAACCAGATGTCGGGAGTGTTCCAGGTAGTCTTAAGGTCGGTGTAGTTCTTGCCGAATGGTGCCAAAGATTTCTTCCACTTTGAAGAGTTGTACTCTTTAGCGGTCCAGTTGCCCGCTGGCTTGTCAAGCGTGTAGTCGGCCTGCCACGCCGCCTCGCGACCCATTGGTGCGATAGGCGTCATCAGGTCCTGCTCGATACCCATAAAGCGGTAGGTCTCGCCATCCACGCGCAGAACGCCCACGAATGGAAAATCCTTCTCGGTCCAGTGCATAATCTGGCGGTCGTAGAGGTTGTCAGCAGGTGACCAGGCCGAGGTGTAAGGGTCGATGGTGATGAGCGGGTAGGATGGTGCGCGCAGGTCGCTCTTTACCTGCTCGGGCGCAGAACATCCGATTGAGGCGAGTGCCGCAATCGCGATGAGGGTAGAAAAAAGTTGTCTCATAGTATTTGTTGTTTATAGTTTTCGGTTTTCTTCAATGCAAATATACAAAATATATAGGAATGAGGGTTTGTCGCGGCGGGGAATTTTCGTCTCCAGGGCAAGAAAAATTGTCGGTTTAGTCGTTCAGAGGGGGCGAAAAAGGTCGAAAATGATGAATTTTGCATTTTTTTTAATATTTTCTTGCGAAAAATTTTGCTGTTTCCAAAATCCTCTCTATATTTGCACACCTTTTCGGCGGAAATGCTTCGCCAAGAGTGAAAAGGCCCAGGTGGTGAAATTGGTAGACACGCTACTTTGAGGGGGTAGTGAGCATTAGCTC
>JAFZFR010000099.1 GCA_017555805.1 Alistipes sp.
GTAGCAACAAAGAAACAAGCAAAGGAGATTGTTGCCGAAAAGGTAGCTCCCGTTGGTATGCCATATGTTACAGAGCGTTGGGCCGGCGGTATGCTTACAAACTTCCCCACAATACGAAAGGCCGTTAAGAAGATGGCTACCATCGACAAGATGTTGAATGACGGCACTTATGATAATTTCTCAAAGCGTGAGAAGCTCCAGATCGAGCGTCAGCGTGCAAAGCTTGAGAAGAACCTCGGTTCTATCGCTGACCTTACTCGCCTCCAGCAGCGTTGTTCGTTGTTGATGTGCAGAAGGAGGCTAACGCAGTTAAGGAGGCAAAGCGTTTGAGCATCCCAGTATTTGCTATGGTAGATACATGTTGTGATCCTACAGACATCGATTACGTAATCCCAGCAAATGATGATGCTTCAAAGTCAATCGCTACTATCCTTGATGTAGTTTGCACAGCGATTGCAGAGGGTACAGAGGAGCGCAAGCTCGAGAAGGAGAAGGAGGCTCAGGAGGCTGAGGCTGCTGCTCCTGCAAAGCAGGCTAAGCCACGCATCAAGAAGGCAGTTAAGGCTGCTGTAGATGCACAGGAGGCTGCTGTAGCAGAGGTTGTTGCTGCAACAGAGGCATAATTGCTAAACACAAAAGAGAAATTATTAACAATTTAACATTTTAGACAAATGGAAATCAAAGCAGCAGATGTAATGAAGCTCCGTAAGATGACGGGTGCTGGTATGATGGACTGCAAGAAGGCTCTCGCAGAGGCTGAGGGCGATTTCGAGCGCGCAAAGGATATCATCCGCGAGAAGGGTAAGCTCGTAGTGAGCAAGCGTTCTGACCGCACCGCTTCTGAGGGTGTTGTTGTAACAAAGATCGTAGGCGAGAAGGCTTACATCTTGTGCTTGGCTTGCGAGACTGACTTCGTAGCACAGAACGCAGAGTTCTCGGCTTCAGCTAACGCTATGCTCGAGATCGCAGTTGCTAACGATGCAGCTGATGTTGAGGCTTTGAAGGCAATCAAGAACGCTGAGGGTATCACAGTTGAGGATATGGTAACAGAGAAGTCTGGTCAGACAGGCGAGAAGTGTGAGTTGGCTTACTACGCTCGCGTAGAGGCTCCTTACTGCTGTGCTTATGTTCACTTCAACAAGAAGTTGGGTACTGTACTCGGTTTCAACAAGCAGGTTTCAGAGGAGGTTGCTCGCGCTATCGCAATGCAGGCAACTGCTATGGCTCCTATCTCAATCGACGAGAACGACTGCCCAGCAGAGGTTGTTGAGAAGGAGAAGGCTATCGCATTGGAGATGATGAAGCAGGATCCTAAGAACGCTAACAAGCCAGAGGCTATCCTCGCAAAGATCGCTGAGGGTAAGTTGCGTAAGTTCTACGAGGAGAACACTCTCTTGAACCAGGCGTTGGTTGGTGAGAAGATCTCTATCCGCGAGTACTTGCAGCAGGCTGACAAGGAGGCTACTGTTATCGCTTACAAGCGTTTCGCTTTGGAGGCATAATTTTCGCCAAGAGGCGCTGACCCTTGCGGAAAGCGCACCAAATAAGAAAAGTCCCGACCGAAAGGTTGGGACTTTTTGCGTTTTTTACTATTTACTGATTTATAAACCTTTGCCGATATAACTACGCAGGGCAGCGACATACTCCTCGAAGGCAGAGACTCCCTCCTGTGTAATGGCGCAGGTGGTGCGTGGCATTTTCCCCTTAAAACCCTTCTCTACGGTGATATAGCCGGCCTTCTGCAATTTGTCAATCTGTACGCTCAGGTTGCCTGCCGTTGCACCTGTCTGCTCGCGCAGAAAGACAAAGTCGGCACTCTCGACACTCAATAGCACCGACATCACCGCCAATCGCAATTCGGAGTGGAGTAGTGGATTTAACTCTTTGAACATACTTTATTTATGCTTGCAGTTGAGAATGTGACCAGGGATAACCATCATAAAGAGGAAGATTACTGCAAATACAGCGGTCTCTCCCCATCTCCAAAATTCAACGAAAGAGTCGGTTGAGATGTTTGTTCTTGTTGTGATGAAGTAAACTGTTGGGAAGATTAATGAAGCGAGCATTGACGATACACCGCAGATTGTTGTTGCTTTGTCCTTAAGGATAAGCCCAGTGATGATTGTGCCTGCTCCCATAACAAGAATTGTGAGGAAGCTAATCGAGCAACCATATATAGCCGCAGCGACCATAAACCACGCAAATGAAATGCCAATAACACACCAAATAATAGAGATTACTCGGTCGATGTAGTTGTGTGCGCAAGGCTCTTTCTTGTCAAGTAACAACATTCCCACCCATCCGACAATGGGAATAGCGCACCACGACCAATTCCAATGATAACTCCAACCAAAATATATGGCAAGAACATTGATGATTGATACAACGATGGTTGTGTAGCCCCATATCAAGAACGGCGTTCCCGAATTGCGCGCCAAGCGTGCGCGTGAATCGTTAATCATTGAGGTGATGAGTTCTAAACTCTGCGCCTCAGTTAAGTTTGTTTTCTCCATAGCGATAGATAAATTGTAATTGTTAATAAAATTGTGTTGAGTGGACGGTTTATCCTTTTTTTTTGTAATGCAAATATAAAGTAGTTTATAATATAAACCAAATTTTCAACAAGAAAATTTACTGAAAAAGTGGAAATTGTATGAAAAAAATACCCCGCCAACATTTGTGGCGGGGCATACCTTATATTAAATGATTCTACTCCTTATCGGGAGCATACTCCAAAATATCTCCTGGTTGGCAGTTCAGCGCCTTGCAGATAGCCTCCAATGTCGAGAAACGCACCGCTTTTGCCTTGCCCGTCTTGAGGATGGATAGGTTTACAATCGTAATATCCACTTTCTCCGAGAGTTCCGAGAGCGACATCTTGCGCTTGGCAAGCATCACATCCAAATTTACAATTATAGCCATATCCCTTGCGTTAAATAGTCATTGATTCCTCCTCGTTAATATGTGCGGCAACCGCCATCAACTCTGCAAAGATAAGCAAAAGAAGTGGAGCAGTCAAAACTTCCGACTCGAATTGCACCGAGCCAAATAGCTTGATTGGCGAGAGGTCGCCGTACAACTCCTTCGTTGCAAGCTGCGTAAAGACCGCGCGGTTGTTCATAATAATGAAATAGAAGAATGTTACAAGCGCCAACACACGCACCAGTGCAGGGTGGTTTTTTCGGAAGATGTTGCCCGTACGGAAGCCCTTGATTGCGCCGATAAGTATCCAGCCGACAATCACCGCGATAACGATAAACAACATCAGTGTAGCATACGCCATTGCTTTATTTGCTCGCCAGCCAAAGTGGTCAGGGCGCATATAGTTTGGGTTCTTTGAGTAGAGAATCATCGAAGATGGTCGTGCCTCCACCAATGGATTGCCCTCCGCATCGCGCTCGATGGTAATGGCGAAATCCTGATTGTCATCTGCAATGTTGAGAGGCTGATATGGGGTGTCCAACTCGCCGATGAAGGTGTGGTTTTTAATCCCCATATAGGGATTGGTTGAGTAGAATAACTGCACCGTAAAGTGTGCAATGTGAAAGAGCGCAACGAGCGCGACAGCTGTCGCCAGAATGATTGTGCGACGCTGGGTTTTCTTTGAGATTTTCATACTTTTATATTTTTTAATAGTTGAGTGTAATTGTCTAAAGTAGTGTTTTATCCAATTTCTTGTTATTGGTTATTGCAAAAGTAATGATAAAAATTAAAAACACAAGTAAAAACGCTAAAAAATTAATGAAAAACGATAAAATAATTTCATCTCATGAAAATACCTATATTTATAAATATGCCGAATTTCCGTAGCGCCACATCATTTCTCTTTCGATATAGATGAAAAATATTAGAGAAAAATTCTAACTTTGTATATATACTATTTTAACCACCCTAAACTATGAAATTATTTCACAATTTGATGCTTTTGTTGGCGGCGACGAGCGTTGTCGCTTGTGCTGACTATGTGCCTGTGGAGACCTTTGCCGAGGCGGATGACCCAGTGGCTTTGACTGCTGATGACGAGGCGGCGTGGGCTGCCGTCGAGAAGAATATCAATGCTGCGTGGGGCGATGCCGATTGCCGCTACTCGCGCAGTCTTGTGCCCCAGGAGGAGGGTGTCGAGACCTTGAAAATCACGCTCTGGCGTGGCGAGAAGGGTCAGGCGCAGGCGCTTGTATGGACTCCCGAGGGCTTGGATGGCGTAGAGTGCTCGTTTGCCGATTTCAAGTCGGCTGATGCTACCTTGCCAGCCTCTATCGCACAAACATTCTTCGTGCGCTACACCTTGGCTGACCAGTTCTTGCCTACGCGCGAGAAGGCTGTTTTGATGGCTGATATGTTAGACAACCTCCCTCGCTTCGACATCGCGGCAAAGACAACCCGCCCCGTATGGGTGACGCTCGACATCCCCGAGGATGCCGCTGCGGGTACCTACAAATCTACTCTCACCGTTCGCCACGCGGGCTGGGGTAAGGCGAAACTCCCTATCGAGGTAGAGGTTGTGAAACATGTTCTGCCTGCCGCGAAGGAGTGGTCATACCACCTCGATTTGTGGCAGCACCCAACAGCCATTGCGCGCGCCGAGGGTCTGGAACTCTGGAGCGACGAGCACTTGGAGGCGGGTAAGCGCCAGATGGCACTTCTTGCCGATGCGGGTCAGAAGGTAATCACCACCACACTGAACAAAGACCCCTGGAACCATCAGTGCTACGACGCCTACGAGGATATGATTCGCTGGACACTCCGCAAGGATGGCTCGTGGAGTTACGACTACACCAATTTCGACCGCTGGGTGGAGATGATGCTCACAACGGGCATCAACAAGATGATTAACTGCTACTCGATGGTGCCTTGGAACTGCGAGTTGCACTATATGGACGAGGCGAAGGGCGAGATGGTAACCGTTAAGGCGGAGCCTGGCAAGCCTATCTTCAACGATATGTGGTCGCCATTCCTCAAGGACTTCAAGCAGCACCTTCAGCAGAAGGGTTGGCTCTCGATTACCAACATCGCGATGGATGAGCGCTCGCCCGAGCAGATGGATGCGGCGGCGAAGTTGTTGCAGGAGTGCGCCCCCGAGTTGGGTTTCGCACTTGCCGACAACCACAACTCCTACAAGCGCTACACGATGATGAATGATGTCTGCGCTGCTCTGCGCCGTCAGTTGGTTGATCACGAGGATATCGTGATGCGTCGCGCTAAGAACCAGAACACCACATTCTATGTCTGCTGCGGTCCATATTTCCCAAATACCTTCACTTGGTCACAGCCCTACGAGGCGGAGATGCTCGGCTGGCTGAATGTCACTTACGACTACGACGGAATGTTGCGCTGGGCGTATAACTCTTGGCCAAGCGACCCACAGATGGACTCTCGCTTCGGCTCTTGGCCTGCGGGCGACACCTATCTGACCTATCCGCAGTGCCATTCGTCGTTGCGTTTCGAGCGACTGATTGACGGTATCGAGTCGGCTGAGAAGGTGCGCCGCTAGCGTGCTGCGTGTGTCGATATTTCGGATGTTGAGGCGATGCTCAC
>JAFZFR010000100.1 GCA_017555805.1 Alistipes sp.
CACGATATTTACCGCACGAGGTATAAGATTGGAGCCAGTCAAGTGGGAGTTTCTGGACTCATCGATGGGGCGTTTGCATAAGCAGGAGGAGTATAATCGCGAGATTAAGGATTGCGATATATGCGTCGTTTTGTTCTGGCAGAAGATCGGCGATTATACCGATAAGGAGTTGAAGGTTGCTGATGCCGAGATGCGTGCTGGGCGCAAGCCGTTCAAGATATATGTATTCTTCAAGGAGCCAGGTGATGTGAGTCAGGAGTTGCAGGAGTTCAAGGCGTCTTTCGATGAGGCGTATGGACATTTCTATGGCAAGTTTGATGGCGTGGATAAGTTGCAGCTCGATTTTGTGATGCAGCTGGAGAGGTATCTCCACAGCAATCTGCTCAAGGTTGAGAACTCGCAGGTGAAGATTGATCAGGTTGTTGTTGCCAATCTTGATAATATCGGTTTTGCCGCAGGTAATGAGAAGTATAAGTCGTTGAGGGAGGCTCTCGCAGAGATTGAGGATGATATCGCCGATTTGGAGGCAAGAGACACTCGCACCGAGCGTGAGGAGCAGCGACTCAATACCAAAAAGAGGAAGCGAGCAGAGTTGAAGGAGGAGTTGGGCGAACACGAGCAGTTGTTGCTGGATGTGGCGGTGCGTGTTGCGCAGTTTGCGGGTGAACGCATCTCCGACAGAATGGGGCGCGCCATCGAGTTGTTTGAGCAGGGTAAGGTGAGTGAGGCGAATGCGGTGCTGGATGAGGCGGAACGCGATGCTGATGAGATCTTGCGTGGCGTGAAGGAGTTGAAATTGGTTGGTAAGCAATCGGTTGATGAACTTATGATTAAGGCGTCATATATGCTTGCTGACGAGAAGTATTCTATCGACAAGCGTATTGCCGAGGCAGAAAAACTCTACGACAAAGCCGACCAACTTGCTCGGGAGTGCGACTACGAGGTGGAGAAATATGAGAAGCTGTTGTCGGAATATGCTGACTTCCTTCGTAAATATGCAAAGTATGATAAGGCGTTGGAACTAGAGAAGCAGTTATTGCAGATTCGTAAAAAACTATATGGCTTGGAACATCCCGATACGGCAAGGTCTTACAATAATATAGGCGTTGTTTGTAGGGATAAAAGTGACTACGACATGGCTCTGGAGTATTATTATAAGGCGTTGGCTATTCAAGAGAAAGTTTTAGGTTTTGAGCATCTTGATACGGCGGCCTCTTACAATAACATAGGTAAGGTTTATGATGATAAGGGCGTTTACGATAAGGCTTTGGAGTTTCATTCTAAGGCGTTGGTGATTTGGGAAAAAGTTTTAGGTTTAGAGCATCCTACTACGGCAATCTCTTATAACAATATAGGCATGGTTTACTTTGATATGGGAAACTATGATATGGCTCTGGAGTATTATTATAAGGCGTTGGCAATTAAAGAGAAGGTTTTAGGTTTTGAGCATCCAAATACAGCAACATCTTACAATAATATAGGCTTGGCTTGCGACAAAAAATACGACTATAATCAGGCTTTAGAGTATCATTGTAAAGCTTTGGCAATTTGTGAGAAGGTCTTGGGTCTAGCGCATATACATACAGCATCATCTTACAATAATATAGGTCTTGTTTGTGGTAATAAAGGCGACTATGATCAGGCTTTGGAATATTGTCATAAAGCTTTAGTGATTTTAGAAAAGAACTTCGGATTTGAACATCTGCATACGGCAGGTACATATAATAATATTGGCTGTGTTTGTAATGCTAAAGGTGATTATGATAAAGCATTGAAGTATTCTCGAAAGGCATTAACAATTTTTGATAAAAAATTAGGGGGTCATCCCAAAACATTGCAAATAAAAGATAATATATCAACCATAACAAGGATGTTGGAGATTCAAAATAAAATCAAACGCAAATTAAAACTTTAGGCCTTATCATTATGCCACTTGAGAGTATTGCATTGAGTTTTGTGGAGCATTTGGGCGAGACTCGCAATGCAAGCGGCGGAGAGCAACCGACGAAAACGAGAAACAAAAAATAAAATTTACACTATGAAACGATTTTTACTTATTTTGATGGTGTGCGTTGCAACATTGGAGTTGGTGTCGTGCGTGGGTGTAAAGAAGATGAGCGAGAGGAGGTTGCTTGAGATGCCCGATGAGGAGTTCGTGGTGTGGTCTAATGGTGAGAATGTGGGTTTCAAACTCAAATCGACAGGCAAGGTGGTCATCCCTCAAATCTACTCTTATGCTGAAAATTTTAAGGAGGGGCTGGCGTTGGTCACCCTTGAGGGTAAGTCGGGTTTTATTGATAAGACGGGAGAGGTGGTTATCCCTTTCAGGAAAGAACGCTTTTGGAGTTTTTGCGATGGTATGGCTCTGATGGGTAATCGCGGAGCGAAGGGATATATTGATAGGCAGGGAAATGTGATTGTCCCCAAAAAGTATGATGACGCATTTGATTTTCGCGAGGGGCTGGGGCAAGTTCGCTCTCGTGAGGGCGTTGGTTTTATTGATAAGAGTGGCAACGAGGTAATCCCGTTAAAGTTTACTGTATCGGCAGGTTTTCGTGATGGCGTGGCGGCGGTGGCGGTTACTCGTAAGGATGACACATCGAAGATTGTGTGTGAGTGGGGCTGTATTGACAAAACGGGCGAATATGTTATTGATCCGGGTAAATATGATATGGTGGGCTTTTGTAGTGAGGGTCTAATAGAAGTTTACAAGAGTGCGAAAGATGGCTCTCGCAAGTGTGGCTTTGTGGATAAGTCGGGCAAGGAGGTGATTCCACTAATCTATGATAATACGATGGGCTTTAGCGATGGCTTGGCGGCTGTTGCCATCAATGGCAAGTGTGGCTATATCGACAAAACAGGCGAGTTGGTCATCCATCCAAAGTATGATACTCGACTTATGTCGGGATTCCGCGATGGCTTGGCGAGGGTTGAATTGAATGGGAAAATTGGTTATATAGACAAGTCGGGCAATGAGGTTATACCGATAAAATATGATTGGATAGAGTACTATTCTTATGAGGGGATTGTTGCTGTGACACTTGATGGGAAGCAGGGCTTTGTTGATAGACGAGGGGTGGAGGTTATTCCTTTGAAGTACGATGCTGTAAGGTTTTTCTCCGATGGTTTGGCTTGCGTGAAAAAAGATGGCAAGCGTGGTTATATAAATCCAAGGGGGAGGTTGGTTATCCCTATGATTTATGACGAGGCGGGCGATTTCTTTATGGGTGTGGCAACCGTTAAGAAAGATGGCGATAGTTTCTATATCAACACAAAGGGCAAGAAGGTGAAAGATATAGAAGATGATAATATAGAAGTTGATTTTGAATTTTAACAGATAGATTATGAAACGATTTTTACTTATTTTGATGGTGTGCGTGATGGCGCAGGCGTCTGCACAGGATTTGGCGCACTACAAGCAGGTGGTTAAGGCCTTGAGTTCGGCGAAGTATCAGGGTCGCGGCTATGCCGAGGACGGCGCTAACAAGGCGGGCAAGTATCTCGCCAAGCAGTTCGAGAAGGCGGGCGTGGATGAGGTTGTGTGTCAGCCTTTTAAGTTGAACATCAACACCTTCCCGGGCAAGATGAAATTCGAGGTGGATGGCAAGCGCCTCACCCCAGGCGTTGATTTCACGCTGCGTGAGTTCTCTCCAGGTGCGAAGGGCACTTACAAACTCTACTACATCGACACGCTGAACTACAACCCAGAGAAGATTTTTGCCGACCTGGCGAAACCAGAGAACAAGGACGCCTTTGTGGTGTGCGACTTCTGGTTTACCTACAAGCACTCGGCTGATTTCCGCCGCTTGCAGAGCAAGGAGGGTTGCTCGAATGCGGGTCTGATTTACACCTGGAACGAGCCGCTGAAGTTCTACAAGGCGTACGGCGAGCGCGTGGTGGAGAAGCCTCTGTTGTGGGTGACAACCACCTTCCCAAAGGATGCCAAGACAATCACGCTCGACATCGAGAACGAGTTTTTGACCGACTACGAGTGCTTCAATGTCATCGCCAAGGTCGAGGGTAAGCGCCACGACCAGTGCTATGTCTTTACTGCTCACTACGACCACCTCGGCAAACTCGGCAAGAAGGTCTATTATGCTGGTGCTCACGACAATGCGTCGGGCACAGCGGCGGTTGTTACTCTCGCGGCGCACTACGCGAAGCAGCAGCCAGAGTACGATATGTACTTCATCGCCTTCGGTGGTGAGGATGCCTACCTGCGTGGCTCGGAGTGGTATGCCGAGCACCCAATGGCGCCATTGAGCCAGATTCGTTACCTCTTCAACCTCGATATGATTGGCGACAACAACCCAATGGAGTATTGCGAGGTGAGCCCCGAGGGTGAGCGCGGCTTCCAACTTCTGGAGAGCATCAACAACGAGAAGCGCTACTTTACGGCTCTCGACCGTGGCGAGTTGGCGGGTAACAGCGACCACTATCCTTTTGCACAGCGTAATGTGCCTTGCATCTTCCTTGAGAACAAGGACGGCGACGCCTTCCCATACTATCACACCACATTTGACACTTGGGAGAATGCTATCTTCGATAGATATGAGCCACTCTTCAAGTTATTGGTTGATTTCGTTGAGAAGTATTAGGAATTTCCAAAGGCTCCGTAAGGGGCGAAGGAAAATCCGCAAAAGCATAAGTTTTAGGGGTTGCATCCGACTTTAAGCGAGTTGGACAACCCCTTTTTTGAGAGAATTTTTAGAGAGAGTAACATTTTAATAAGAGAGAACTATGGAGAGAATGAAGTGGATGGCAACCCTGTTGCTCGTTGTCTGGTGTGTGGGCGCGGTGGCTCAAAACACCAGTAAAACTACAACCCAGCGCCCAAGTTTTGTGGATGGTTATCACGGCGGAATCTATGGACACTACCCCGTGGAGTGGAAGACGCGCTTTATGTGCGAGACGCTCGAGCGCAACCCCGAGTGGCGTATGTCGCTGGAGATTGAGCCCGAGACCTGGGATAGCGTGGCGCTGCTGACACCCGCTGATTATGAGCGCTTTAAGCAGATTGCAGCCTCGCCCCGCGTGGAGTTTACCAACCCCGCCTATGCACAGCCCTACTGCTACAACATCTCGGGCGAGAGCATCATCCGCCAGATGCAGTACGGTATGCGAAAGATATGGGAGCACTTCCCCGATGTGGAGTTTCTTTCCTACGCCGTCGAGGAGCCCTGCTTCACCAGCGCACTGCCGCAGATTCTCTCTGGTTTCGGCTATAAGTATGCGACGCTTAAGTGCCCCAACACCTGCTGGGGCGGTTACACTGCGCCCTATGGTGGCGAGTTGGTGAACTGGATTTCGGCGGACGGCAGTTCGCTGCTCACCTCGCCCCGTCACGCTTGCGAGGAACTATATCCCAAGTCGGTGTGGCAGACTATGTCGTGGGGCAACGAGAAGGAGTACCTCGACGCGTGCCGCGAGGCGGGTATCGAGCATCCCATCGGTATGACCTTGCAGGATGCGGGCTGGAAGGGTGGTCCGTGGATTGGTCGCGGCAACAATACGCGCGGTAACTCGCGCTATGTCACTTGGCGTGAGTACTTTGAGGGTCTGGGCGTAGAGCGTGCCGATGACGATTATCACTTCTCGCAGGAGGAGGTGCGCCCCGCGCTGATGTGGGGCAGTCAGGTGTTGCAGCGCATCGCTCAACTTGTGCGCCGTGGCGAAAATGACCTCTTGCAGAGCGAGCAGATTGCCTCGATGGCATACCTCCAGAAGGGCGTTCTGCCCGACCAGGCGGCGATAGATGAGGCATGGCGAGTGCTGATGCTTTCGCAGCACCACGACTCGTGGATTGTGCCTTACAACCGACTCAACGAGCGCGGTACCTGGGCCGAAAATATCGATGATTGGTGTGCCACAACCTGTCAAAATGCGGCGGTCGTTCAGCAGCAAGCGATGGGCGTGTTGGCTGCGTCTGGCGCAACCGAAAAAGAGGCATATTTTAGAGTATATAACACCCAGCCATTTGCTCGCCGCGAGGTGGTGCGCGTGGCTCTGCCCGAGGGCTGGAGCGGCGGCGTTACGGCGAAAGGCGCTGATGGCGAGGTGGTTGAGTGCGAGGCGGATGGCGACGAGGCACTTGTTATGGTGAGCGTTCCCGCCTTCGGGTATGGCTCGTTCAGTCTGCAACGCGCGGCGGAAAATGTCGCATCGGCAGAGAACAAAAATAACCTGAAAATCATAGAAAACGACCTCTATCGTATCGAGGTGGATGTGCTGCGCGGCGGCGTTATCAAGCACCTCTATGTGCGCGAGGGCAGGCGCTGGGTAGATTATGTCGATGCCGACTCGGAGTTTGGTCTTGGCGAGTTGCGTGGTCACTTCTACCGCAACGGCGGTTTCCGCTCATCGATGGAGCGTACGGCGGAGGTTGAGGTGGTGCGCCACGGCGACCTTGAGCAGAGCCTCATCATCAAGGGCATGATTGCCGCCCACCCATTCACCCAGCGCATCACGCTCCGCAAGGGCGACAAGCGCATTGATATGGCTGTCGAGATTGATTGGCAGCACAACGAGGGCATTGGCGAGTACTACCAGAAGGACGCCTTCTCGGCTAACGCAAGAGCCTGCTACGATGATAGTTACAAACTCTCGCTGATGTTGCCCGTAGCATTGGGCGATGTTGTACTGGACAAGAATGCGCCTTACGATGTGTGTCGCAGTACGCTGGAAAATACCCACTTCAAGCGCTGGGATGAAATCAAGCATAACATCATTCTCAACTGGGTGGATGTTGTCGGCAAGCGTGGCGCGCAGCGCGGTCTGGCGCTCTTGAGCGACCACACAACATCATACCGCCACGGCGAGGGCGAGCCTTTGGGTTTGACCATCCAGTACTCGGGCTCGGGTCTGTGGGGCAGAGAGTACGGAGTGAAGGGTCGCACCGAGGTGCGTTGCGCTCTGATTCCTCACCGCAAGGCGTGGGATGAGGCTGGTCTGGAGCGCGCAAATGCCTGCTGGAATGCTCCGTTGCAGTTGGCGGCGTGTAGCGCGGTGGATATGGGCGAGAAATCATATCTGGATGTCGGCGCGAGCGGCTATATCCTCTCGGCGGCATATCCAACGGCGGAGGGCGTCATCGTGCGCCTCTATAATGCCGAGGGCGATGCAAAGCCGGTTGCGGTGCGTCTGTCGGCGGATGTGAAGTCTGCCCGCGAGGTGAACCTGCTGGGTGAAAAGACCGCAGATGTCGCTCTGCAAGCGGCGGGTGAGGGTTGTGAGATGATGATTTCTGCCCCTCGATTTGGTTTTAAGACCATTCTGCTCGAAAGAAAATAGCGCAAAGAGAGTTTTTTTTCTACGAAAAATTCGTATATTTGTCATGGTGACAAACTATGTTTGTCGAATTTTGGTGTAGAACAACTCTTTGTGCTGACAAATGAAAAAGATAATCCTACTTTTTCCACTTTTGATATCGTTGGCGGTGCTGATTTTATCGGCGTCGCCCAGCGATGTCGTGCCCTGCTATACGGCTGATGTGGCTGTCGCCGATAATGGCAATCTGCTGCTGGCGAACAAGGGCACTTCCGACCTGCGTATGGTTGATGGGGAGGGCGCAACCCTCCGCTCGTGGTCGTTGCCTCGCCCCGCTACGGGCGTGGCGGCGTGTGGCGACTACGCCTATGTGACCTGCAGTTATGAGCAGGGATTTTTCCTGAAGGTCAATCTTGTGAGTGGCGAGGTTCTCTATACCGCCTCGGCGGGTATGGGTGCTTGCGCTCCCGTTGTGGCGGGCGAGAAGGTCTATATCTGTAACCGCTACCGCTCGACGGTGGGCGAGTACGACGCCGCCTCGGGTGCACTTCTGCGCGAGGTGAAGGTGTTGCGTGAGCCTTGTGCCGCTACGCTCTCAAAGGATGGAAAGCGCCTCTTTGTGAATAACTTTTTGCCGATGCAGCGCGCCAACGAGGATTATGTGGCGGCGGAGGTGTCGGTGATTGACTGCGCGACTTTTGCGGTTGAGAAAAACATAAAACTCACCAACGGCAGCAACGCCCTGCGAGGTATCGCCGCCTCGGAGGATGGCTCATATATCTTCGTGGCGCACAACCTGGGTCGCTATCAGGTGCCCACCTCGCAGTTGCAGCAGGGCTGGATGAACACCAACGCCTTGAGTGTGATTGACGCCCACTCTTTGTCGCTTATCGGCTCAATCTCGATGGATGAGCCTGACCGCGGCGCGGGTGGTATCTGGGATGTGGTCTGCGTGGGCGACTACCTTGTCACCTCGCAGTCGGGAACGCACGATGTGAGCGTGGTGGAATACCCCAAGATGGTCGAGCGCCTGCGCTCTTATGGCGACTACTCGCGTCTTGACTACGACCTCTACTTTATGCGTGGCATACGCCAGCGCATCGCCCTTCAGGGCAATGGTCCCCGCCAGATCTGCGCGCGTGAGGGCAAACTCTACGCCCCAACCTACTTCTCCGATATTATGAATGTGCTCGACCTCGGCTCACTTGAGCAGAGCCACTACGCCTATAACCCCCACCGTCAGGA
This sequence comes from Alistipes sp., assembly GCA_017555805.1. Lineage (GTDB taxonomy): Bacteria > Bacteroidota > Bacteroidia > Bacteroidales > Rikenellaceae > Alistipes. The sequence continues at coordinate 8,512 of JAFZFR010000100.1, forward strand.
GAGCAACATCGACCGCGGCGAGAGGGCGTTCAACGATGCGGCGCTGTGCTATCAGAACTGGCAGTCGTGCAACGGCTGTCACCCGGGCGAGGGTCGCGCCGACGCGATGAACTGGGATTTGATGAATGACGGCATCGGCAACCCCAAGAACTGCAAGAGTATGCTCTACGCCTTCGACACCCCCAAGTGTATGATTTCGGGCATCCGCGACCACGCGGGTCTTGCCGTCAGGGCGGGCTATAAGTTCATCCAGTTCTGCGATGTCGAGGAGTCGGTGGCGCAGGATGTGGATGCCTACATCAAGTCATTAAAACCTCTGCCAAGCCCCTATCTCGTGGATGGAAAACTCTCGGAGAAGGCTGTGGCGGGCAGAAAGGTGTTTGAAAGATATGGTTGTGCCTCGTGCCATTCGGGTATCTACTACACCGATATGCAGACCCACCGCATCGGCGAGGATGTGGAGTTCGAGCAGGGCTGGGATACCCCTACGCTGGTGGAGGTGTGGCGCACCGCACCATATCTGTTTGATGGCAGAGCCGCCACTATGGAGGAGGTATTTTATGAACATCGTCACGGCATCGAGGGTAAGATTTCCCGCAAGGATGCCGAGGCGCTGGCGGAGTATGTAAATTCGTTGTAAGATGAGAGAGTTAAGATATAAGATTTTGCGCTCTTCACTTGAGTCAATGCCCCTTGCCGAGCAGGATATTCTCCAGCAGGTGGAGGCGTTGGAGGGTCTGCCAGTGAGGGTGGTATTCTTCACCTCGGTGGCCGACGCCGAGGACTACAAGGCGCAGCGCGAGAGAATCAAGCGGGGCTGCCGCGAGCGCTTTGGCGAGTGTGCCCCGATGAGTGCGCTGGTGGTGCAGCCGCCGCTGGGCGCGACGCTCTATGCCGAGGTGACGACGGTGGGCGAGGCTGGCGAGGTATGCTATAATGATGACTATATCGTGCTCGAAAATGCGGTGGTCATTACGGGCGGAATATACGCATCTTCGGAGGGCTCTATCGGCGAGCAGTCGGAGGAGATTTTCGCTCGCGTGGGCGAGATTTTGGCGGCGGAGGAGTTGCAGACGAGCGACATCGTGCGCCAGTGGAATTTCATCGAGCATATCACCTCTTGCTCGGCGCAGGGTCAGAACTATCAGCAGTTTAACGACGCGCGCAGCCGCTTCTATGCCTCTGCCGAGTGGAAGAACGGCTATCCCGCCGCTACGGGCATTGGTGCCGAGGGTGGTGGCGTAGTGGTGTTGTTTGTGGCGGTTCGCGAGAGCGAAAAGATAAGCCGCGCGGTGGATAACCCATTGCAGATTTCGGCTCACGCCTACTCGCAGCAGGTGCTTATCGAGGGCGAGCAGAAGCAAAAGACCACGCCCAAGTTCGAGCGTGCCCGCTGGGTGGGCAGCACGCCGCAGGATATGATTTACATCTCGGGTACGGCGGCCATCCGTGGCGAGGAGAGCCTACAGGCGGATGCAACGGCGCAGATTGCAATGACGATGGAGAATATCGCCCATCTGGTGTCGGCAGAGAACCAGTCGCGCCACAATGTACCGCAGCCCAAGGCAAGAGAGTATGAGACCTTGAGGGTCTATGTCAAGCGTGAGGAGTCGTGGCGCGAGATAGCAAATTGGATTAACGAAAATTGCCCCTGTCACAATGTGGCGTTCCTGAAGGCGGACATCTGCCGCGCAGAGTTGCTCGTTGAGGTCGAGGGCATAGCAAAATAAATCGAGAAGATATGAGATACCTGATTTCTATTATTTTCCTGACCCTGGTCAGCGTGGCGTGGGGTCAGTCGCTGGATGTTGAGCAGCAGCGCCTGAAGGCGGAGTTGGAGTATGTGTCCGCAGAGTCTGTGCGTAGTGCCTATGCCGATTTCTGCCGTATGGAGGGCTACGATAAGGCACTCTATGGCGAGAAACTCAAGGAGTTGGAGGCTCTGCTGGGTAAGGCAGACCTTGAGTCGCAGCGCAAGGCAGTGGCACTCAAGCGCGAGATTTTGCTCTCAAACCCTCTGCTTGACGATGCGAAGATTATTGTCGGCAGGTATCGTATCGGCAACGCCGCACGCAATGTGATGGCGCCCTCGCTCGGTACGCAGTCCAACAACTGGTCAAATCAGGGCTCGGCGGCGCGCAGTGGCTTCAATGCCGAGATTGCCGAACTCTCGAACATACGCGGCGAGGTGCAGAGCCGCACCATCTTCAAACCTAAGAACAGCACCTGCGTGACCGACCTTATGTTGCACTGGGACGGCGAGCGCATCCTCTTCACTGCCGCCGACGAGAAGCAGCGCTGGGGTGTCTATGAGGTTAATCGTGATGGCTCGAACTTCCATAAGGTTATCAATAGCGAGGAGCCCGACCTGGAGTTCTTCGACGGCGCATATATGCCGAGCGGCCGCATCATTGCGATGTCGAACATCGGCTATCAGGGTGTCCCCTGTGTGAATGGTAGCGACCAGGTGGGTAATATGATTGCCTATGAGCCTACGACGGGCGCGATGCGAAGGATGACCTTCGACCAGGATGCCAACTGGCACCCACGCGTGATGAACAACGGACGCCTGATGTATGTGCGCTGGGAATATACCGACCTCACGCACTACTACTCGCGCTTTGTGATGCACGCCAACCCCGACGGCACCGAGACCAAGGCGCTCTATGGTAGCGGAGGCTGGTTCCCTAACTCTATCTTCGATGTGCAGCCCCTGCCAGGTGGCGTGAACACCTTTGTGGGTATCATCTCGGGTCATCACGGCATCGCCCGCTCGGGTCGCCTCATTCTCTTCGACCCATCGAAGGGCCGCAAGGAGACACGCGGAATGATTCAGGAGATGCCATTCTCGAAGCGCGAGATTGTACCGCTCATCAAGGATGAGTTGGTCAATGGCGTATGGCCTCAATTCATCAAGCCTTATCCAATCAGCGACAACTATTTCCTGGTGACGGCGAAACTTGCGCCCGAGTCATTGTGGGGAATCTATCTTGTTGATATTTATGACAATATGACTCTCATCGCGGAGTTTGAGGGCGAGGGACTTATCAACCCAATCATCGTTCGCCAGCGCCCAACACCTCCCGTTATTCCCGACCGCATCAAGCCCGAGGACAAGGAGGCAACGGTCTTTATTCAGGACATCTATCAGGGCGAGGGTCTGCCAGGTGTGCCCGTTGGCGAGGTTAAGAAGTTGAGGGTCTTTGCTTATGAATACACCTATGTGAACTCCGAGTCTGACCACATCGCACAAGGTATCCAGAGCGGCTGGGATATCAAGCGCAATCTGGGCGAGGTGGATGTTGAGGCCGACGGCTCGGCGATGTTCAAGATACCGGCCAACACGCCCGTATCGTTCCAGCCTCTCGACAGCGAGGGTCGCGCCATCCAGTGGATGCGTAGTTGGGTTACGGGTATGCCTGGCGAGGTGCTTTCGTGCGTGGGATGTCACGAGGACCAGAACTCTATGCCGGTGGCGAAGCGCGCTATCGCATCGACAAAAGCCCCCGCGAAGTTGCAGACCCCCGAGGGTGGTGTGCGCTCGTTCACATTCGACCTGGAGGTGCAGCCAATCCTCGACCGCAACTGCGTGGCGTGTCACAATGCCGCGGGCGCAAAGCCCGACTTCTCGGCAATAAAGGTCATTGAGTCCAACGATGGCAATGTGGGCTCTTACTCGCGCCCATCGCGCAAGGCGGAGTCGGGCCGACTCGATATGTCGCAGAGTTACTTGAACCTCCACCCTTATGTCAATCGTCAGGGTCCCGAGGCGGATATATATGTGATGAAGCCTTATGAGTATCACGCCTCGACGAGCGAGTTGGTGCGTCTGCTGAAGGCGGGTCACCACGGTGTGGAACTCACGGGCAAGGAGTGGCGCACGATCTACACCTGGATTGATTTTAACGCCCCCTGTCACGGACGATTTGTCTATAACAGAGTGGGTTACTGCCCAACCGACCAGTACTCTCGCCGTATCGAACTTGCCAACAAGTATGCCAACGGTGCGGGTGTCGATTGGCAGCGCGAACTCAAGGACTACGCCGAGTGGATGAAGGCGAACCCCGAGCCAGCACCAGTGCGTAAGGAGGCGAAGAGGCCTTCATATAAGGATGTTGAGAGCCGCCGCTTCCCATTCTCGGCGGAACAGGCGCGCGAGATGGTGGCGCAACTGGGTGAGGAGCGCCGCACCATTGAGATTGCCGAGGGCGTCGAGATGGAGTTCGTACGCATCCCTGCGGGCGAGTTTGTGATGGGTAACAACTATCGAGGCAGAGGCGCAGCGCCCACCTCGGTGGTGAAGATTGCCCGCCCATTCTGGATGTCGGTGACGGAGGTTACAAACCGCCAATACAACACCTTTGACCCTGCTCACGATAGCCGCTTTACTGCCCAGTTCTGGAAGGACCATGTAGGTCCTGGCTACGCCGCCAACCGCCCCGAGCAGCCTGTGTCACGCATCTCGTGGAACGAGGCTATGGAGTTCTGCCGCGTGGTGGGCGAGCGTGTGGGCGCTAACATCACTCTGCCAACCGAGGCGCAGTGGGAGTGGGCGTGCCGTGCGGGTAGCGACACAGACTTCTGGTATGGCGACCTGAATAGCAACTTCGAGAAAAAAGAAAATATGGCTGACCGCTCGTTGCGTAAGATGGCTGTGTCGGGCATCGACCCCCAGCCAGTGAACGAGAACGACTGGGTCTATAAGTACTACACCTTTATGCCACGCGAGGATAGCGTCAATGATGGCACGATGACCATCGCCGATGTGGCGCACTATGAGCCTAACGCGTGGGGCTTGTACGATATGCACGGCAATGTGGCGGAGTTCACCCGCTCAAGTTATAAGCCTTACCCCTACAAGGGCGAGCGCGAGGTGCTCAACGAGAAGGTTGTGCGCGGCGGCGCGTGGAACACCCCACCAAAGCACGCGGCGGCATATAGTCGCGAGGCGTACCTTGCTTGGCAGGCGGCTAATAATGTTGGTTTCCGTGTGATTATTGAGGAGTAAAATCATTGAATATGAAAAAGATATATCTCTTGCTTGCCCTGCTGGGTGTGGCTCTTGGCTCGGTGCAGGCACAGCAGAATGGCGCAATCAACCTCTCGCCCAAGGCGAAGCAGGTGCTTGCAGGAAAGCAGATTTTGTATGTCGAGCGCGACCAGTACGCCACTGACCACCACAACACCGCGACCCTCTTCCAGTGGGGCGAGATTAACGGTAACAAGTTCGCGCCAGGCAGTGCCCTGCGTATCTATGATGTCGATAGCGGCACTACGCGCACGCTGCTGAAGTTGGAGACGGGCGTGGTGCGCGACCCCGAAATATCGTTCGACGGCAAGCGCGTGATATTCTCGATGCGTAAGAAGAAGGAGGATGGTTACCACATCTACGAGATGGGCTTGGACGGCAGTGGTCTGAAGCAACTCACCTCGGCGGAGGGAGTGTCCGACATCGACCCACTCTATCTGCCCGACGGCGACATCGTCTTTACCTCGACCCGCCAGCCAAAGTATTGTATGTGTAACCGCCACATTATGGGCAACCTGTTCCGTATGGAGGCCGACGGCGCAAACATCACGCAGATTGGTGTGAGCACCTTGTTTGAGGGTCACTCGTCGCTGTTGAGCGATGGTCGCATCCTCTACGACCGCTGGGAGTATGTCGATAGAAACTTCGGCGACGCGCAAGGTCTGTGGACGGTAAACCCCGACGGCACAAAGCACTCGATATATTACGGCAACAACACCGCCAGCCCAGGTGGCGTGATTGACGGCCGACAGATACCGGGCACCGACCTTGTGGTCTGCATCTTCGGCTCGTGCCACGACCTGCCTTGGGGCTCGCTCGCGGTGATTGACCGCAAGTTGGGCGTCGATGGTCGTGAGCCCGTAGTTAAGATTTTCCCCGAGTCGGCACGAGATATTGTTGCCAATGGCGATTTGGACTCATTCAAGTGGGTTAAGAGCTTCCGCTACGAAGACCCATATCCGATGAATAAAGATTGGTTACTGGTATCGCGCACACTCTACCCCTACCCCGACTGGCAGAAGCAGAGCTGCGGCTACAAGCAGGGCATCTATCTGGTTGGAATGGATGGCTCCGAGGAGTTGATTGTCGAGGGTGCGCGAAGCGTCTTTGACCCCCACATCGTTGAGGCGACGGATAAGCCAGTGGCACTCCCTACGATGCGTAACTTTACAAGCGACAAGGGTCAGTTCTATGTCGAGAATGTTTATGAGGGCACTCATATGGCGGGCGTGAAGAAGGGCGAGGCGAAGTGGTTGCGCGTCATCGAGTCGCCCGAGAAGCGTTCGTGGACCTGGGGTGGCTGGTCGGGTCAGGGCGAGCAGGCGCCCGCGCTCAACTGGCACAGTTTTGAGAACAAGCAGATTCTGGGCGAGGTGCCTATCGAGGAGGATGGCTCGGCAAGTTTTATGGTGCCTGCGGGCAAGCATGTATTCTTCCAGGTGCTCGACAAGGACAAGAAGATGATTCAGTCGATGCGTAGTGGCGTGTCGCTGATGCCTGGCGAGATTAACGGCTGTGTGGGTTGCCACGAGGACCGCCTCTCAATCCCTATGCCTATCCCCAAACGACCAATAGCGCTCACGAAGAAACCCGTTGAGTTGGAACAGTTTATGGGCGAGGAGCCTTTCAAATTCTCGTTTATGGAGCACATCCAGCCTATCCTCGACCGCCGTTGCGTGAAGTGTCACGACTTCGACAAGAAGGACCGCAACAAGTTGGTGTTGGCGCGCGATATGAACCCATTTTTCAATGCGGCGTATGTCAATTTGCAGCAGAGCAAGAGCGTGAAACTCATCGGCGGAGGTCCTGCCGACATCCAGCAGGCATACTCGTGGGGTAGCCACGCCAGCCGCCTGACGCAGATTATCGACAATGCCCACTTCGGCGTGAAACTGACGCAGAGGGAGCGCGAGTGGTTGTATGCGTGGATGGACCTTAACGGCGTCTATTATCCAGTCTATGAGTCTGCATTCGATGACACCCTCGCGGGTCGCAGTCCGCTGACCTATGCCGAGATAGATTGCTTGTCGGAACTTACGGGTGTGAATATTCGCAGCCTGAATGGCCACGGCAGAAAACTCCCCGCGCAAATATCGTTTGACCGCCCCGAGGAGAGCCCTATCCTCGACGGCATCCGCAAGGAGAAGTCGAAGTATGACATTGCGGTGGCGTTGATTAAGTTGGGCGCAGAGCGTCTGAAGCAGACCCCACGCGGCGACATCGAGAGCGAACTTGTGCCTTGCGAGCGCCACGCGGCGATGCTTGAGAAGTACAACGACCGCGAGCAGAAGCAGCGCGAGATGAACGGCGCAATCAACGAGGGCGGCAAAATTTACGACCACGACCAGCAATAACGCAGCTTATGAAACGGCTTTTTGGACTCTACATATTGACCCTTGCGGTGGTTGCGGGGTTGTGTGCCTTTGTGGAGGAGGAGTCGCAACTGGAGCAGAGCAAACCTCTCTATATCAGCGACATCGCGCTGTATGGCGATAAGTTGCTTGCCGCCGAGAAGGGCACTTCAACAGTGAGCCTTTACGACAGGCAGGGGCGCAACCGCTTGAAGAGTTGGCGCGTGGCAGAGCCCCCTACGGGCGTGGCGACCGATGGCGAAAAAATCTTCGTCACAACGAGTCTTGCCAAGGGCGGTGTGGAGGTAATCTCACCCGCCGAGGATGCGCCCAACCGCTTCATCGCGACGGGTCGCGGTGCGTGTGCGCCGTTGCTGGGCGAGGGTGTGTTATATGTCTGCAACCAGTTCCAGAACACCCTCTCGGAGATTGATTTGCAGTCGCTTGAGGTGGTGCGCGAGGTGCAGATGCTGCGCGAGCCGAAGGGCGTGGTGGCGTCGAAGGATGGCCGCTACCTCTTTGTGGCAAATTTTCTGCCCGTGGGTCGTGCAAATCAGGATAATGTCGCGGCGGCGGTGTCGGTGGTTGATGTTAAGAGTTTCGAGCGCGTAAAGGATATTCCGCTGGCTACGGGAAGCAATGCGGCGCGCGGCTTGGCGTTGAGCCCCGATGGTGAGTATCTCTTTGTGACTCACAATCTTGGACGCTTTCAGGTGCCGACGAGCCAACTCCAGCAGGGGTGGATGAATACGAGCGCAGTGAGCGTTATTTCGACCCGCACACTTGAGTATGGCGGCGCTGTTCTGCTCGATGAGTTGGACCGAGGTGCGGCGGGCATCTGGGATGTGGAGTGCGTGGGCGACAAGATGGTTATCACCCATAGCAGAACGCACGAAATAAGCGTGGTCGATTACCCCGCATTTGAGGCGAAATATCGTCAGGTGGAGGATAAGACGATGCTCTCGTATGACCTTAAATTTATGGTCGGTCTGCGCCAGAGAATTACCCTGCAAGGCAATGGCCCGAGGGATTTTGTGGCAGATGATGAGAAGGTGTATATCCCAACCTATTTCTCTGATACTCTGAATATTGTTTCGCTTGCCGAGCCGACGGATATTACCTCTGCGGCGCTTGTCGCTCAACGCGCGGAGAGCGATATTGATAAGGGCGAAAAGTACTTCAACGATGCCACCTACTGCTTCCAGAACTGGCAGTCGTGCAACGGTTGTCACCCGGGCGAGGGTCGCACCGACGGACTCAACTGGGACAACCTGAATGACGGCACTGGCAACCCTAAAAACTGCAAGAGTCTGCTGGCGGCACACTACACCGCGCCGAGTATGATTTCGGGCATCCGCGAGAATGCCGAGCGAGCGGTGCGTGCGGGCTTTAAGTACATACAGTTCAACGAGGTGGGCGAGGATATTGCGCTCTGCGTGGATGCCTATCTCAAGAGTCTGAAACCCGTTCCAAGCCCCTATCTGGTGGATGGTCGCCTCTCGGAGAGGGCGAAGCGCGGCGAGAAGGTGTTTCATAAGTATGGCTGCGCGGCGTGTCACAACGGCGAGTACTACACCGACTGCAAGATGCATATCATAGGCGAGGATGTCGAGTTTGAGCAGGGGTGGGATACCCCTACGCTGGTTGAGGTGTGGCGCACAGCCCCCTATCTCTTTGACGGCAGGGCAGCCACTATGGAGGAGGTCTTTTCGGTGCATCGCCACGGCCTGGGCAAGAAGAGTAAAATCACGCCCGAGGAGATTGCCGACCTTGCGGAGTTTGTCAATTCGCTCTAAATTCTTCTGCTACCATTCTTTCGCTGAAAAGTGCCTTGTTTGATGCCCCTAAAAAAAGTAACTATCGCCAGAGTGAGAATGTCCGCTTTCTCTCCCCGACGATAGTCAAAGTGGTGTATATAAGAGTTTTAAGCCTTGCCCATCGGTCCCATATTAATGATGGGGTCTTCGGTGGTGTGAGGTTTTGGAATTTCGATTTTGCCGATGTTGCTCTCATAGCGGGTGATGTTCTCCTGCAACGAGTAGAGCAGACGCTTGGCGTGCTCGGGGGTGAGTATCACGCGACTCTTCACCTTCGCCTTCGACAATCCTGGGAGGATGGTTGCGAAGTCAATCACGAACTCCGATGTGGAGTGTGAGATGATTGCCAGATTGGCGTAGTTGCCCTGTGCGATCTCCTCTGAAAGATCAATGTCTATGCCGTGAGTTTTCAAGTCTGTCATAATCACTTGTGTTAAAAGGTTACGCAAAATTACAATTTGCCGGCTCTGCTTATCTTCGCTTGTGGTTAAAGTTTTCCATAACTTATCAACAAATTGTGTGGCGGCGCTCTGTCGCAGGTACTTACGAAAGCAATATCTGTGCCGAAAAAGGGAATTCAAAATTCAGAATTCAAAATTCAAAATTGATTTTGTTGCAAAGGAGATTATCTTCGGTGGCGGGTGGGGGTGACGCGCAAAGCGCGTTACGCCACCGAAGATACGGGCGACGCCCGTTTTTCATTTACCTTGCTACGAATGGAAACGGAGGCGCATTATGTTGTTGAAAAGTAAATTGTAAAACAAGCATTATGCCTGCGTAGCTGAACACGGCAGATGAATTTTCGGAAGAAGGGCGAAAGGATAAATTTCCGTTAAAAAACGGAGACCTTTTGATCCTCAAAAGTGCGTACGCATTCGTTTTAGGAAATTTATTCTTTTGACCCCGAAAATTTATCACCGTGCGGTTTTGGCTCCACCTTTTGGCGGCAAAAGGTGGTAAAAAGAATTTCAATTCTTTATTCTATTCTCTCTTTCTGACTCCTACAAAACAAAGGAAGATTCCCTTCATTTTCACTTGCATACTAATCGCTTTTGCAAATGTTACGAGATGTGAAAATGGGGAATGACTGATGCTCTTATCGCTCCTCAAAAATCTCTTTAAAAAATAATTTTATAATCTCGTCGGGTTTTGCCTTTTCAAAAACTTTAATATTTAATATTAAATTCCTAACTTTGTAGCCGAAAAAATTACGACAATGTTAGTCAGTTCGATAGATATATTTTTCAGAGGTCTGGGCGTGGGTCTTGCCTCGTCAATCACCGTTGGACCCGTTGCGGTGCTCTGCATCCAGCGTACATTGAGTAAGAATCGCCGCTCGGGCTTGGCCTCGGGTACGGGCGTTGCCGTCGCCGATACGCTGATGGCAATCATCGCCTACTTCTTCTACTCGATGCTTCAGGCGCAGATTGAGGAGTACAGTGCTGTGTTGCAGGTCGTGGGTGGTATCTTCGTGGTCATCGTGGGCGCCTACATCTTCTTCCAGAACCCCGTTCCGCAGATTCGCCGCAACCGCGCGGGCAAGAGCAATCTATGGCAGGACTTCTCGTCGATGTTTGTCTTTACGCTTGCCAACTTCGTTGTTGTTGTGCCCTACCTGCTGGCATTCTTTGCGATGTTCAATGTGGGCTTGCAGTCGTCGGCTGAAGATGTGGCGTCGCTGGTACGCAGTGCGCTGACCATTCTCGGCTTCCTGGCGGGTGCTATGGCGTGGTGGGTGTCGCTGACGCTCGTTATCGACCTCTTCCGCCGCCGTTTCCGCCCTCGCCATATGCTCACGATTAACCACATCGCGGGCGTGGTCATCGCGGTGCTGGGTGTATATACCATCCTCTCAACCTTTTTTAACATTTTACCGAAATAATGGAGACAAAGAAGATAATTATCGCCATCGACGGTTTCTCGTCGTGTGGTAAGAGTACATTTGCCAAGGCTATCGCCGCCAAGTTGGGCTACATCTTTATCGACACAGGTGCTATGTATCGTGCCGTGGCGCTCTATGCGCTGGAGCACGGAGCATTCGCCCGCGATGAGGTCAATCGTGAGCGCGTTGAGGCGTTGCTCGATGAGATTGAAATCTCTTTCCGCTTCAACCCCGAGCGTGGCGCGAGCGACATCTACATCAACGGCGTCTATGCCGAGGAGCGCATCCGCTCAATCGAGGTGAGCAACTGCGTGAGCAAGGTGAGTTCAATCGCGGCAGTGCGCGAGAAGTTGGTCGCCCTGCAGCAGCAGATGGGGCGCGACAGGGGCGTAGTGATGGATGGTCGTGATATCGGTACAGTGGTGTTCCCCGATGCCGAGATAAAGTTGTTTATGACTGCCGACCCCAAGGTGCGTGCCGAGCGCCGATACAAGGAACTCACCGCCAAGGGCGACAGCGTTACGATGGAGGAGATTCTCGAAAATGTCATCTCGCGCGATGAGGCAGATATGACCCGCGAGATTTCGCCTCTGCGTCGTGCCGACGATGCGTTGGAACTCGACAACAGTTATATGAGCGTCGAGGAGCAGATGGCGTGGTTTATGGAGCACTATAAGCGAGTGGTGGAGTAGTTATGTATGTCGAGATAGATCAAAATTCGGGCTTCTGCTTCGGTGTGGTGCGTGCCATCTCGAAGGCGGAGTCGGCTTTGCAGGAGTTGGGCGGCGAGGTATATTCGCTGGGTGACATCGTGCACAATCGTATGGAGGTGCAGCGTCTGGAGTCGCTGGGTCTGTGTACGGTGACGCACGAGGATATGGAGAAGTTGCAGGGTCGCGACCTCTTCATCCGTGCCCACGGCGAGCCCCCCACAACATTCCGTCGTGCCGAGGCGCTGGGCATCCGCGTGATTGATGCCACCTGCCCCGTAGTGGCGCAGTTGCAGCGTAAGGTAGTGGCGGCGTTTGAGAAGATGAGCGTTGTGGGCGGTCAGGTTGTGATTCTTGGCAAGCGCGGTCACGCCGAGGTTGTCGGCCTGACGGGTCAGGTGGATGACAATGCCATCGTGGTGGAGCGCGAGGAGGACCTGGAGCAGATTGATTTCGAGCGCCCCATATTCTTCCTGTCGCAGACCACGCAGAGCGTGGCGCACTTCTGGCGTCTGGCGGAGGTGATGAAGAGCCGCCTGAAGGACGAGAGTATGCTTACGGTGGATGACACCATCTGCCGCCGCGTATCCAACCGCGAGAAGGCGCTGGGCGAGTTTGCTGCGCGCTTCGATGTGGTGATTTTCGTCTGTGGCAAGAAGTCGAGCAACGGCAAGGTGTTGTTCGATGTGTGCCGCCAGTCGAATGAGCACTCTTATAATATTGAGGAGGAGGACGAGTTGCGCGACGAGTGGTTTGTGGGCTGCCAGAGCGTGGGTATCTGCGGTGCTACATCTACACCCGCGTGGTTGATGGAGCGTGTGGCGAGTGCCATACGCGATAAGTTTCAAGAGTAATAAAATTGATTGATTATGAGATATTTGATTAGAGCAGTAAAATATCTGCTTGCCTTCTGCGTTTTGTATTTGGCTGTTGTGTGGATTAGCATCGCGACCAACCCTGCGATGGATGGTTCGGTGTGGGACTATGTGGCGGCTACCTATGCCACCCAGCGCGGTAAGATGCTGATGCTGGCGGTGGTGGTGCTCTCGGCAGCATACCCATCATTCGGTTTTATGTCGCGTCGCGTGAACTGGAATATGGCGGCGCAGCATGACCGCCTGATTGAGGTCTTTGCGGCGGCGGGCTTCAGCCTTAAGAGCGAGCAGGAGGGCAAGATGGTCTTCCGCGCCAACAACGCTATCGACAAGTTGGTGATGCTCTTCGAGGATGAGATTACCGTTACGGCCGATGGCGAAGAGGTCATCGTTGAGGGCATCCGCCGAGGTGTGGCGAAGGTTATTTACAGATATTTGAGTTAGGCTTAAAGATTTTCTATGAAGAAGAGGTTGTTTCGTGTGGGAGCGTTGCTGCTTGTGGCGGTGACGGTGGTGCTCGGCATCTGTGCTACGCAGGACGATATGGGTCTGGGGCGCAATATGGAGATTATGGTCAATATGATGCGTGAACTCAATCTCCAGTATGTTGATGAGGTGAGCCCCGATAAGTTGATGAGCGATGGTGCGCAGGGTATGGTGCGTAACCTCGACCCCTACACGCACTATATGTCGGAGGAGGAGATGTCCGACTTCGAGGTTATGGCTACGGGTAAGTATGGCGGCATCGGCTCGACAATCCGTATGAAGCGCGACAGCAGTGGCGTGGTTATCTCGCAGCCCTACAAGGACTCGCCAGCCGACAAGGCGGGGTTGAAGATTGGTGATAAGTTCGTGCGTATCGACGGCGAGGATGTTAGCAAGTGTACCTCTGCCGAGATTTCGTCAAAGTTGAAGGGTACTCCAGGCACGAAGGTGAAACTCGCCATCCGCCGTCTTATGACCGGCAAGGTCGAGGAGTTGGAGATTACCCGCGCCCGCATCTCTATCCCTGGCGTTCCCTACGCTGGTTTTGTGGATGGCGGCATCGCATATATCCGTCACGCCGACTTCTCGGATGGTTGCTACGATGATATGCGCGCTATGGTTGAGCGCCTGCGTCAGGAGCAGCCCATCGAGGGCATTGTGCTCGACTACCGCGACAATGGCGGTGGTTCGGTGAGCGAGGCGGTGAAGATTCTCTCGATGTTTGTGCCCAAGGGTGAGAAGGTGCTTGAGATGAAGGGTCGCTCCGACCGCTCGAAGCGCGAGTACCTCACGGAGTCAGTCCCTGTGCTGGGTGATGTGCCTGTGGTGGCGCTTATCAGCGGCTCGTCGGCGTCAGCATCGGAGATTGTCTGCGGCGCTATGCAGGATATGGACCGAGCGGTGCTGATGGGTCAGCGCTCTTATGGCAAGGGCTTGGTGCAGACCGTGGTGCCAGTGGGATATAACGCCTACCTGAAACTCACCACAGCGAAATACTACATCCCCTCGGGTCGTTGTGTGCAGCGCATCAACTACACCCACGACCAGAACCTCAAGGATGAGAATGTGCCCGACTCGCTTATCAACGAGTTCACAACCCGCAACGGCCGTAAGGTTTATGACGGAAAGGGCTTGATGCCCGATGTGAAGATTGAACCAGAGTATATCTCTTCGTTTGCCGTTGTGCTCTACAACCTCGGTTTTATCGAGGACTTCCTTGATGAGTGGATGGTTAAGCACCCAGGTCTCAAGGTTGATAACAAGACCTTCTCAATCAGCGACGAGGATTACGAGGAGTTCGTTAAGTTTATGGAGGATAAGGAGGTGCCTTATCAGTCGCAGACGCGTGATGCGTTGGAGCGCCTGAAGAAGATGGCAAAGGAGGAGCGCTACGATGAGGCGTTTGCCGAGGACCTGCGCCAGATTGAGGCGAAACTCAAGGACCAGAAGATGGATAACCTGCGTACCTATCGCGCCGAGATTGCCGACCTTATCAATAGTGATATTGTCTTGCGCCACAACTACTTCGAGGGCGTGGTGGAGTATAACCTCCGCTCCGACGAGGCTGTAAAGCAGGCGGTGGAGTTGTTGCGCGACAAGCAGAGATACGAAAAAATCCTCTCCGAGCAGGATACAGAGAAAAATTAACCCCCAAGGAAGATGAAGTTCCCGCAGTTTAAGTTCAAGATTTCGTTCCGCAGCCGTATGTCAATCCTGGTGATTGGTACGGCTCTGGCGGCGTTGTCGTTGGTCTATAACTACCAGTTGGCGGATGTCCTGCGCCAGAAGGAGCAGAACGATGTGACGCTGTGGGTGGCGGCGATGGAGCGTGTGAGCAGCGATGCGTTTGGTAACTTGCGTACCGACCCGCTCATCTCACACATCGTGAGCACGCAGAACAACATCCCGTTCATCATCACCGACGAGAACCTCTCGCTCATCGTCAGCAACCGCATCCCCGAGGATGTGCTGCGCGACCCCGATAAGTTCCGTCGCAAGTTGGACGAACTCACCGAGCAGAACACTCCCCGTACGGTGCGTATGATGTGGTCGCGAGGTCATAGCCACATCATCTTCTACGGTCGCTCGCAGTTGCTTACGGCGCTCTACTACTTCCCCTACGCGCAGTGGCTCATCATCGCAATCTTCATTATCTTCGCCATCATCGCCCTGCAATCGACCAAGCAGGATGAGCAGAACCGCGTATGGATTGGTCTGGCGAAGGAGACCGCCCATCAGTTGGGTACGCCGACATCATCGTTGCTGGGCTGGATAGAGTATCTGCGCGCGCAGGATGCCGACCCTACGGCTATCGAGGAGATGAACAAGGATATGGCCCACCTGATGAAGATTGTCGATCGCTTCTCGAAGATTGGCTCCGAGGCGGTGCTCACGCCCAACAGCGTGAACGAGGTGGTGGGCGATACGGTGATGTACTTCCGCAAGCGTGTGCCACGCAATGTGACGCTCTCGTATAACGGTTTGGCGATGGCACCAGTGAAGGTGAGTATGAATGTCGCCCTGTTCGAGTGGGTTATTGAGAACCTCTTGAAAAATGCCCTCGATGCGATGCAGGGTCGTGGCGAGATTGATGTGCGCCTCTGGACAAACGAGCACTCGGTGATGATTGATGTCTCCGATACGGGTAAGGGTATTGCCAAGGGCAACTGGAAGCGCATCTTCGAGCCAGGCTTTACCACCAAGACGCGAGGCTGGGGTTTGGGTCTGTCACTCTCGCGCAGAATTATTGAGGACTACCACCACGGCAAGATTGCGGTGGCGAGGTCGGAGGTGGGTCGCGGTACGACCTTCCGTATAACACTTAAAAGAGTGGACGAGTAATGTTGGAAAATATAGATAACATAGTTAAACCATCGGGGCTTGACACCCTCTCGGAGCGTTCGTTGCGTCGCCTGACCGACCGCTGGACGGGTTCGTTGCACGAGTTGGACACGCTGCTGGATGAGAGTTCATCCGAGCAGGTCACTTCGCGCTCAACCTTCGAGCATATCGTTGGCGGCTGGCGCGAGGCGCGTGAGGTCTATCACACCGCCGACTTCGAGCAGGTGCTGGGTGCGGAGAGTCATCTCGCCCAGGGCGTTGAGTCGGTGGCGGTGGAGTGCGCCGACAGCGTGGGCGTTGCTCCCGTCGAGGTCTCGTTCCGCGAGGTGTTGCTGGCGAGTGGCGACTCGGCATTCAGCGTGGGCGAGTGGATGCCCCTGCTGTATGATGTGCTGGTGGTGGGCGTGATGCTCTGCTATGTCTATTGTCTGTATCGTTATTTCGATGATATTGTGGCGCTCTTCCAGTCGGTGTTCCAGCACAAGGTGGTGGGCAACGAGCGCAGCGTCGAGCGTCGCCGAAGCGACATCTTCTATGGTGCGCTGGGCAAGTTGTTTATGCTGGGTCTGTTCTTCGTGGGCATCGTCAGTGCGCTGGTGTTTCGTAGGGTGGATAGCAACCTCTCGGCCGAGCAACTCTTCTATCTGCCTATGTTTACGGCGATGTCGTTCGTGCTGGTTGTGCTGGTGCAGAATATGGTGCTGGCGGTGATGGGCTTCGTCACACGCTCGATGGCAGAGGTGGGAGCGCTGATGCGTATCCGCCTGATTTATTTCGTTCTGGCGTCGCTGATGGTTGCGCCTGTGCTGCTCGTTTCGCAGTTGGGCGAGGCTCACAGTTATCAAATTTGGCAAAATATAGGCATAATTGCCGCAATTATAGCCTTTGTTTTATTCGTGAGAGAGAGTGTTGGTTTCTTTATTTCAAAAAAAGTTTCGATTTTGCATTGGATTTTGTACCTTTGCGCCGTCGAAATTCTCCCGTTCACACTTTTGTGGCAGGGAGTGGTAAGACTAGCGTGAGATAGTAATTAAAAAATGGAAATGGTAAAAAAAGTTTTGGTGTCGCAGCCTCGTCCTGCGGTGATTGAGAAGTCGCCATTTAATGAGGTGATGACCAAGTACAATGTCGAAGTAGATTTCAAGCCCTTGATTAAGGTTGTGGGTGTTAGTTTGAAGGAGTTTCGCTCACAGCGTATTGAGATTTTGGACCATACGGCAGTGATTTTTACATCGCGAACTACCGTCGATAGTTTTTTTAAGGTGTGCGAAGAGGCGCGCATCACAGTTCCCGAGACAATGAAGTACATCTGCAATACGGAGGCTGTGGCTTTATACCTTCAGAAGTATATCGTATATCGAAAGCGCAAGATTTCATTTGCCGACGGTACATTCACATCGTTGTTGGAACTTATCATCAAGCATAAGAGCGAGCGTTTCCTCTTGGCATTGAGCGAACCTCATAAACCAGAGTTGCCCGAGACTCTTACAAAACTCAAGATTAACTACGACCCCGTCATCCTGGCGCTCACCGTGCCAGCCGATATGAGCGAGGTGAAGCCTTCGGAGTATGATGTGATGGCACTCTACTCTCCATCGGATGTCAAGAGCGTGATGGAGCACTTCAAGGCCGAGGAGTTGCCAGTGATTGCAACCTTTGGTGAGGCTACGCTGCGTGCCGCCCTTGAGGCAGGTATGAGCGTGAAGGCGTCAGCACCATCGCCCGAGGCGCCATCTATGGCGAAGGCTCTCGACCTCTACATCGCCAAGGTTAAGCGTGGCGAGGAGGTTGCCGAGGTGGAGATTCACACCGACGAGGCGAAGGAGGAGTTCATCCGTACCCAGCAGACCAAACTGGCAAAGAAGAGCCGCACACGCTCTTCGGCTACAAAATAAACCGCTTCCCAGAAGCGAAACCTATAAAGATGCCCGATTTTACACTACCACGCGCCGAGCGACTCCGTTCGCTGAAAGCCATTCGCCGTATGTTCGGCGAGGGTAAGAGTGGTTTTGTCTATCCCTTCCGCTATGCCTTCTATGTCGAGCCTTGCGATGCAGAGTCGGGCTGCACGCAGAGCCGCGGCATCGAGATAATGTTCTCGGTGCCCAAGAAGTTTCACAAGCGAGCAAACAAACGCAACATACTCAAGCGCCGCACCCGCGAGGCATACCGCCTCTCGGCCGTGCGCGACGAGTTGCGCCAGAGGGTCGAGCAGCAGGGCGTGAGTCTCGACCTTGCACTTATCTATTCCACCAAGGAGAGTCATTCCTATAAAACGATAAACAATGCAGTCCAGCGAATTCTGGAGCAGGTTAGTGCGAGCGTGTAAGCGCGTGGCGGCGTTGCCGTTGATTGCGTTGGTCAGATTCTACCAGTTGTGCATCTCGCCACTCACTCCTGCGGCATGTCGTTACACCCCCACCTGTTCACAATATGCCCTCGAGGCGTTACGCAAGTATGGTCCTGTGAAGGGGCTGTGGCTTGCCATAAAGCGCATTGCGCGTTGTCATCCGTGGGGTGGCAGTGGCTACGACCCCGTACCATAGGGGCTCACATTTTTGCTTGAAGTTGATTACTAACCAAACTAAAACCTATGAACCAAACAATCACTCCCAAGCGTCGTATATCTTCGATTGATGCCCTGCGAGGCTTCTCGCTCATCGGCATCGTCCTGCTTCATTGTATGGAGCACTTCGACCTTACATCCTTCCCCGAGTATGCAACCGATGCACAGCGCGCCTTCGATATGGGCGTCTATGATGTCATCCGTTTCTTCGTTCAGGGTAAGTCCTATGCAATCTTCTCGATGCTCTTTGGCTTGAGTTTCTTCATCCAGATGGATAATCAGGCGGACAAGGGCGTCGATTTCCGCTGGCGCTTTCTGTGGCGTATGGCTCTGCTGTTTGTGCTGGGCTATGTGAACGGACTGATGTATATGGGCGAGTTCTTCGTGGTCTATGCCGTGCTGGGATGCGTGCTGGTGCTGTTGTGGCGAGTGCCTACGAAGGTGCTGCTGGCGGTGGCTGTGGTGCTCTTTTTGCAGATTCCCGAGTGGTTGGCGCTGGGTAATGTGCTGATGGGTGGAGCGCCTAACGAGCGCAGTGCGATGGCGAAGTATATGAGTTCGCTCTATGTCGAGTGCGCCGATATTTTTGCAAATCAGGGATTTTGGGAGACCATCAAGTTCAACCTCTGGAAGGGTCAGTTGGCGAAGTGCCTCTGGGTGGTTGATGTGGCGCGTTACCTACAACTCATAGGTCTCTTTATTGTTGGTATGCTCATCGGTCGCAAGGGTATCCACCGCAGCGAGCAGAGTATGGTCGAGGCGAGTCGCAAGGCTCTGCCGTGGGCGCTGGGCCTCTTTGCCCTCTTCTATGGCGCATCGCTCGTGCTCCCCGCACTTGGTCTGGAGGGTTACGCCCTGCGTCAGGCGCGTATGCTGCTGCGTAACTACGCAAACCTCGGTCAGATGATTCTCTATGTGGCGGGCTTGACGCTGCTCTATTATAAGAGCAAGGGCTGGCGCTCGGTGCTCGACAGATTGGCACCAGTAGGAAGAATGAGCGTTACTAACTATATGATGCAGTCGGCTCTGGGCGTGATTGTGTTCTACGGCTTCGGTCTTAACCTTGCAATGACAGCCACCTTCGCCGAGTGCGCCGTGGCGGGTATTATCATCTGCGTGATGCAGATTATCTTCAGCAACTACTGGATGAGGCGTTACTACTATGGTCCAGTAGAGTGGTTGTGGCGAACAGCAACCTGGATGAAGCGAGTTCCATTAAAAAGGTAAAAAAATAGTGCTAACCGCTAGGTTGGCACTATTTTTTGTTTGTGAATTGGGATATCTCTCAATTACTCAAGTGTCTCGTTGAAAGTGAGAATCCACCAATCTGTGTTCTCCTGATAGTCCTCGATATTCTCGATGTTATAGTAGATAGAACCCTTATCGTAGATAATCATCTCCTCTACTACATTGCTTAACTCGAGAAGCGTGTTATATACATCAAGAATGCCAAGCTCGGTGAACAACTCAACGCACTTCTGCCACTTCAAAATCTTCTGGAATGTGCCCCAAGCGCCGTTGTTGAGGTTGTTGATGTTTGTCTCGTTAGTTGTAGTGAAGTCAGCTGTAATGTTGTCACCAGCAACAATTCGTGCATTGATGATAGCATTCTGTACTGCAGCAGCGATAGCAGCCTCCTTTGCGTCGATATTACCGTTGTTGATATCCTCCTTTGAGGCGTTCTCAATCTCGGTTACGATGTCGCGGAGAGATGACTTTACAGTCTCCATAAATGACTCCTGTGAGAACAAGTAGTTAAGGAACTGTGCAGTAGTGCTATCTGGCTCGTTTACAGCCTTCTCCAAGCTCTCAACGATGCTCGCACCCTTAAGCTCGCCAATAGCCGTCTTAATTGCAGCCTTTGTCGCAGCAATCAAAGCCTCGTTATTTGCAATCTCCTCCTTGATCTTATCAGCATAAGCAGACTCTGCACCAGTCAAGAATGTAGATGGGTCAACACTATACTGAACAGGGAAACCTTCAGTAAGTACCACCTCTCTTCCGAAGACTTTGAATGCAACTCTTGGGAAAGTAGCATCAATATTCATTTTTGGGAGATTATTTATCTTTTCTGCAATCTGCTCCTTGTTTAAAGATTCTACCTCATTGTTTAGAGCTGAAGCGGCAGCAGAATAGGCTTCTAATTCAGCCAACTCGCCGGTCAAATAAGTGCCCTTGCCAGAACCGCTTGTAATAGCATTTGCAGCCTTAATCGCAGAAATGAAAACATTAACTGCGCTGATAGAACTCTCCAACTGCTCCTGAATCTTTGCCTTGTAAGCAGCCAAAGCCTCCTCCTCGCTGAGCTCTGGTGCCTCGACCTTCAATGACTCAATGTATGCGTCAATATATGTGTCGATGTTGTCGCCGAAAGTACCGAGAGCCTCATTCAACTTGTTCTTGATACCAGCAGCCTCGTAAATCTTCTCGAACTCTGTCATATAAGCAAGAAGCGATGGGATGTCATTGATTGTATCAATCTGCTCCAACATAGATACGAGGTAGCTTGTGCCAGTGAAGTCAACCTTCTGGATGAATGAACCAGTAGACTCGAAGCGAACAGTCTCCTTTGCGAAACCTGGAACGCCACCCAAAATCTCATACGCACCCTTGTAGTTCTTGAGTGTGATGTATGCGATAGCCTCCTCAATCAAAGCTTTGGTGTTCTCCTTGTTCTTAAGGTCTGTAACCCAGCTCTCGATGTTGATGTCGCTTACCGATGGGATAATGCGCTCTGCCTCCATATATGCGCCTGCGTTAGCCTTTACCCAAAGGTCGATATCGTTCATACCGCTAATCTCAAATGTGCGAGTGCCGAATGTGAGGCTCTTTGAACGAGCGAATGTATTATCGGCTGTAATCTCGGTAGTGAAGTAGTTGCCGTAAGAATCGTTGAATGTGATAACCAAATCGTTAGCCTCATATGTGCCAGGAGCAAGAACGAAGAAGAAGTTTGTTGCATTCTCCTCGTCGAGCTGTACGCCCTCGCCGCAAGACAAAACAATCTTTGACTCACCATCCTCAACATCTACTGTTGGAATCCAGTTGTTAGCAGCCTCGGCTGTTACAATTGCAGAACCAGCAATCTTGTGAGACTTGCTCTCCAATGTAGCGTTAGTGATGATACCAGTACCCTTCAAAGGCAAAATCAACATACTGCCGACATTCTTGAACGAGAACTTCAATGTAGGATGAACAGCCACCATTGGTGAAGCACCCTGACCGAATGAATTTACAGCGAATGTCTGTGTTGTAGGAATCTCAGTATTGATGACATAATCATCACCGCTCTTTGCTACAGTGGTATTCTCTGAATATGGATACACACCAACATAAGCGAAATCGTTAGAGTCAGACTCTGTGCCGAAGTTAAGCTCGCCACCAACGAAAGAGAAGTCTGCGTTAGTCTGACCAGCGCCATTCTTCAAAGCGAACTTTGCGTGTGCAGTCTCTGATGAGAATACGCTCAACGCATCGTTCACTGACCACAACACCTTGTAACCATTGTTGCCAGGTGTAAGCTCGGTACGAGTATCATTTGCCTCGTCCAATGAAGCGGTCAAAATAATGTTTGAATTAACCTGTGTGTTGTCCAGGTCATACTCATTCTCGTGGCAAGAAACCATCAAGCCCAAAGTGAGAATGCTCAAAAATAAAAATTTGTAATTCATTGTGTTGTAAAAATCAAAATTGTGTGGTTGAAATTTTGTAAGGATAAATTGAGGGTGTCAAATGGGATTAACCATTACCCCAGCCATTCTCCCAAGGCTCATTGCCATTGCTTGCTGCAAAACCAGCCTCAATCTCAACCTCGATGATCTCCACCTGTGGAGCCTCATAGTTCTTAACAATCTTCTTTTCCATCATTTTAGTTATTTTTAGTGTTTGTAAATTGTCTTTTTTATA
>JAFZFR010000101.1 GCA_017555805.1 Alistipes sp.
CCAGTGCCGTATGACCCGAATATTGTTTGGTCACATTTTCAATTTTCAGTATATCCATAGTCTGAAGTCTTTAATATCCTTTCATTATATTAGTCGCAAAAGGTGCTCATAAAATTACAAAAATATGCAGAAAAATTGCATCCGCAGGCGATATTTTTTGATTGACCGCCAAAAAGTGTTAATTTTACATCATAAACCAACACAATTTCGACCTATGAAAAAATATCTTTTCTTCGCCCTTGCCCTGTTGGCGGTGGCGTGTAATAACGATAAGGATGAGCCCCAGCGAGAGTGGCTTACGCTCGACTTTGAGGATGTGGGCGTTGTTGCCGACAACCCATCCACCTGGAACTATGTGAAGGAGGGTTATGCGTGGATTGACCCTACCACCTCGCTCTATCACGAGGCAATATTCACCCACGATTACGGCTATGCGCTCTTTGGTGGCGGACTTATCGTGTCGGGCTACAACTCCAACGAGGTGACCCAATTTGGCACCTATGAATCAGACCTTTATGTCTATAACGGACGCAATGCCAATTCCACAAAGGGCGGCGGCGCAGATGGCAGCGACCGCTTTCTTATCTCCTACGGCAACTACGAGCCAGCGGTTGATGCCGAGGCAGATATGCGCCCCACAATCACCTTCTCCGACGGCAAGGCGCGTATGGTGAAGGGGTGTCAGGTGAACTGCACGACCTACTTTATCAATATCGCAAAGTATGGCAACCCCTACTCGCCCGCAATGAAGGATGGCGAGGAGGTGAAGATTTACGCCACAGGCTACGATGCCGCTGGTAAAGAGGGCAAGACCGCCGAGATGACCATCGCACGCAAGGATAACATCATTCAGAAGTGGACCGCGTGGGACCTGACCTCATTGGGTGAGGTTGTTAGCGTGAAGTTCAACATCAAGGGCGGCAATACCGACGAGTGGGGAATGACCACACCAAAGTATTTCGCCATAGACAATATCGTGGTGGAGAAGAAGTAGTATTCATTTGAAAGAAGAAAATATATCCGCAAAGTAAATTTGTGCTCACCAAGAGATGGCGTTTTTTATCGATACTATCTTAAGATGATAGCCTGTACTGAAAGTAGCCAATAAATATGCATATATGAAAATATCCTTATTACTTTTATTGCTCTTCAGTACTAGTAGTATTTCGTACGCACAAGAGGTAACCGCTATGCGTGCGAATGAGAAGGTGTGGGGTATGAGAAACGCAAATAAAGAGGAGAAGCCGATTATAATAGACCAACTATTTGAGAGGTGTTATTGGTTTGCGCATCCCTTTTATGCTCACATCAAGTCGGACGAGATTGCAGATATCGGTGTTTATGACGGTAAGACAGAGTTTTATATTTTCGCTTTCGGGCGCAACCTAAAGAAGATTGAGACGCATACGCTCTATCTTCCTGATGATGGTTTTGAAGATGTGCCGCGAAGCCACTACCTCTCAATGCGCCACCTCGCCTCGCTGACGCTTTTGGCAAGCAACGGGAGGGATTTGCTGACATACTTCGATGATAAGATGGGTGATATTTTGTGGCTCACGCCCCTCACGATAACCGATGTTTTGGCGGAGATAGCCTATTACACCTATCGCGATGACTATACGCCGCCCCCAACCGCCCGCCTCACACTCCAACCCATCGGCAAAGTGAAGTTGCTGGCGGTGAAACCGAGAAAGATTAGAAAATATTAATCTTAAAACCTAAACAATATGAAACGATTTCTTATTCTTGCGGCGGCGTGCTTGGTGGCGTGTGCCTAGTCGGATGATTTGTTTGAAAATGAAACAAATGCTGTTGAAAAAAACCGTATGAAATTTCTATTGAGTCTGCTATTTATCAACAGAGGTAATGAGATATATTTTTAATGTATTTGTACTATTAACACTTCTTGGTTTCGCAAATAACATATCGGCGCAAAACCAAGAAGAAACGCCTATTCCTTCACAGGGAATTATTGACAAGGTACAAATACGCAAATATCCATTGGCTGCTGAATGTATAGAAAATGCAAACCCACGTCCTCCCAATGAGATTTTGGAGAGATTAAAATTACATCCATATGGAGAGGATATTATAAATAAAACTGACCATTCAGTTGTGAAGAGAGTTCTTTTTGATACTCGCTATTGGGGTAGCATATTGGCGCACGGGGCGTTCTTTTGTAAAAAAGACAATAACGGAAGAAAAGTTATTGACAACACAAACGGAGGAGCGTGGACAGAGAATCCTTATTATCTATCGTTTGAGTTTGACAAGGATAATGCAATTTGTGTTATACATATTTTTCAAGATGGAACTTCCCATCGAAAATGGTATTACACCAAGAATGTTGAATTGGATAAGATTGTAGTCTTGTCGTATGATGGCACCAGTTTTTTTATTACATACGAATGGAACGAACATAACGGTACGGGCTGGTATATCTATCCTACGGATGAAGAAAACCTCAATATGGGAATATTGAGATACACATCTAACAAACGCATTAAAGATTATGCTTTGCCTGATTTAATAAAGAAGGATTTAACATTTAGCGTAAATATTAATATTGCAAACACTCACCCCATCACGCCCCAACCCATCGGACGAGCGGAGTTGATGGCGGTGAAACCAAGAAAAATTAAGAAGATACTAACACGATGAAACGACTCTCGCGCATATCGCTTTTACTTCTCTGCCTGCTGACACTCTCGGTAGGTGGGGCGATGGCGCAGGGAAAGGCGACGCAGAAGAGGCCATCTCTACAAGAGATTATTGGGAAAATAGAAACCCATCCTCTCCCATTATCAAAAGATTGTTTGACCAAGGTTAATTACTTTGTCAAGCAGGGTGAGGTTTTTGATGTGGCAGATTTGGACGAAGATGCAAAGAAGAAGATGAAGGAGCAGTTTTTTAAGACTCGCTATTGGGAGGTTTTTGCTTTGGATGGGTCATATGTTGTCGAGACAGACGAAAATGGGGGAAAGTTTATAGCCTACTACGAAGGGAGCGGCCTCGGCGAAGGGCGCGCGATAGAATGTTTTGAATTCAAAAACAACTCCAATATTTGCATTGCACATATTTTTGATTTTGGACCAGATGGGTTAGAACTCCCAAAGCACTACTACACTATGGAGTTGGATATGAGTAGAATAGTACTTATGACCTATGACGCGAATGGCGTGATTATAACCTACGAATGGGGAGAAACATATTGGGGCTTTGATGGCTACTATATGCGCCCCTACACAAAGAAAGAACTAAAAAAATCTATTGCAGAGTTTCTTAATGATTAGAAAATATTAACCTAAAAACCTAAACTATATGAAACGAATTTTTATTCTTGCGGCGGCGTGCTTGGTGGCAGCCTCTGCATCTGCTCAATCAATCTACACACAGGACAAGAACAATGTCGATATGTTGCGCCCAACGGCATCTCACGAGGTGCTGCGTAGCGAGTTCGTTCTGCCACAGGTGAACGGCTACAAGGTGCTCAAGAGCGACCTCCACGCCCACACAATCTACTCTGATGGTAATGTTACGCCCGAGTACCGTGTGCGCGAGGCGTGGGTGGATGGTCTGGATGTGCTGGCTATCACCGAGCATATCGAGTACCGCCCATCGGAGGGTAAGATGATTTCTTACCTCAAGGGCTTCTTCCCCGGCGAGCCAAACAAGCCTAACGGCAATATCCTCACCGATTTGAATGTATCGAACAACCTCGCTATCGCAGCGGCGGCTGGCTACGGTATCACCCTTATCCCAGGTGCAGAGATTACCCGCGACCAGAATAAGATTGGTCACTATAACGCGCTGTTTGTTAAGGATGTAAACACAATCTACGACCCAGACCCAGCAGTGTCGATGAAGAAGGCACGCGAGCAGGGTGCGCTGATTATGCACAACCACCCAGGCTGGATTCGCAAGAATGTAGATATCATCGAGTTCGAGGAGAAGGTCTATGGCGAGGGCTTGATTGATGGTATCGAGATTATGAACGGCTCTGAGTTCTACCCTCCAATCGTGACTCGCGCATTTGAAAAGAACTTCTTTATGGCGGCCAACACCGACATCCACGGCACAACCACTATGGACTATGTGCAGCAGGGTCACCGCCGCAATATGACCTTCATCCTGGCGAAGGATAACTCGCTGGAGTCAATCAAGGAGGCGCTGAAGGCTCGCCGCACATTGGCCTACTCGTTCGGCACACTGGCGGGTGAGGAGCAGTTAATCAAGGACTTCTTTATGGCTTGCGTCAAGTTCGAGACCTTCAAGGTGGACGCCAACGGCAAGCGCACAATGCGAATGATTAACAACACATCGATGAATTTTGTGCTTCGCTTCGGTGGTAACCCAGTTGAGTTGCGCCCATTCACATCACGCAATGTGAGCGTAGCAAAGGATGCCGAGTTGTCATTCACAGTTGAGAATCTTTGGATTCCAGGCGAGGGTAAGGAGGCAAAACACCCAGTAATTAAGTTAAAGTTCTAATTGGCAAATTGTATAAAAAGGTCTTTTTGGTGTTTCACTCACTCTCAAAATCCTCATTTACGCCCAGTAAACTGCGGTTTTTCGAGTTTCGTGCGCCTGAAAAATCTTCTTTTTAGCAATTTTGGAGTATAGGTAAAGGCTGTCCTGTGGGCAGCCTTTACTGTTTTATAGATGTGTGGGAATTCTACTTTGTCACAATATCTATCTTTGGAGGCGGCGGGGGTGACGCGCCCAAGGCGCGTTACGCCTCCAAAGATACGCCTTGCACGCAAGGCGCAAACACACAAAAAAAGGTTGCTAAATTTAGCAACCCTAATTTTGAATTTTGAATACTGAATTCTGAATTTCCTAATGCGCCTGCAGCCAGTTCTCGCCCACGCCCGCGTCGGAGATTAGCGGTACGCGCAGAGCGGCGGCGTGCTCCATCGACTCCTGAACGATGCGCTTCACCTGCTCGAGTTCGCTACGCAAGGTATCGACCACGACCTCATCGTGCACCTGAAGAATCATCTTCGAGCGGATGCCCTCCGCCTGGAAACGGCGGTAAATCTCAATCATCGCCAACTTCATAATGTCGGCGGCGCTACCCTGAATAGGGGCATTTATGGCGTTTCGCTCTGCCACACCTCGCGCTACGGCGTTGCGTGATGCTATGTCGTGCAGGTAGCGGCGGCGCTGGAATGCCGTCTCGACATATCCTCGCTCCTTGGCGTCGGCGATGGCGCGGTCCATATACTCCTTCACCTGCGGATAGGTCGCAAAGTAACCCTCGATAATCTCCTTCGCCTCGCCGCGTGGGATGTCCAGACGCTGGCTCAAGCCGAATGCCGAGATGCCGTAGATGATGCCGAAGTTGGCGGTCTTTGCCTTGCGACGCTCGTCGGATGTAACCTCCGCGAGTGGCTTGTGGAATAGTTTGGCGGCAGTTGCGGCGTGAATATCCTCGCCCTGCATAAACGCCTCGATGAGCGATGAGTCACCACTCAAGTGCGCCATCAGTCGCAACTCCACCTGACTGTAATCTGCCGAGAGCAGCAGGTGCTCGCCGTCCGAGGGGACAAATGCCTGACGGATGCGGCGACCCATCTCGTCGCGCACTGGGATGTTTTGCAGGTTGGGGTTTGTTGAGGAGAGTCTGCCCGTAGCCGTCACCGCCTGATTGTAGGAGGTGTGGATGCGACCCGTCGCTGGGTTCACCAGTTGAGGCAGTGCCTCGACATAGGTCGAGATGAGTTTCTTTACTCCTCTGTATTTTAATATCTTATCTACAATCGGGAACTTGCCCGCAAAGCCTTGCAGGTACTCCTCCTCGGTGCAGAACTGCTTTGTCTTGGTCATCTTGGGCTTGTCGGTGATACGCATCTTCGCAAAGAGTACCTCGCCCAACTGGCGTGCCGAGTTGATGTTGAGTGTCGGCTCGCCCGCCTCGGCTCGAATCTCCTCCTCGAGTTTGCGTAACTCCTCGTTGAGTTCCACAGCGTAGTCGGCAAGCATCTGCACATCAATCTTCACGCCCGCCAACTCCATTGCCGCCAGCACATCAATCATCGGCTCCTCGACCTTCTCGTAGAGCCCCGTCAGCCCCTGCTCGACAACCTCCTTCCAGAGGATGTGCTTGAGTTGCAGCGTGATGTCGGCATCCTCGGCGGCATACTCCTTCACCGCCTCGATGTTCACCTGGTCCATCGTCAGTTGTCGCGCACCCTTGCCTATGAGGCTCTCGATGGCGATGGGGGTGTAGCGCAGGTAGCGCTCGGCGAGATAGTTCATATTGTGGCGCGACTCGGCATCGAGCAGATAGTGCAAAATCATCGTGTCAATCTTGCGACCCTTCACCTCTATGCCCAGGCGCGAGAGCACCATCAAATCAAATTTTATGTTCTGCGCCACCTTCGCAATAGACTCATTCTCAAAGAGTGGGCGTACAATCTTGGCAAATGCGGGGGTGTTCTCAACCGAAAACTCCACATACCACGCCTCGTGTGGCTCGATGGCAAACGACATACCCACGATGCGGTCGCGGTACATATCAAATCCCGTAGTCTCGGTGTCGAAGCAAAACTCCTCGACCCCCTTCAAGCGCTCCACCAGAGCCTCCAACTCCTCGCGCGTGCGTACGAGATGATAGGTGTGAGGGGTGGTCTGCGCCGTCTTTAGTTCCTCGGGCAGAGCCTCCTCTGCCACCACCTCCTCGCTCACAGCGGGCTGTGGGGTAGGGTCGGGCATCAGCGCCGCAAAGAGGTCGCCCTGACCCGCCAGCGACTGGCGTTTCTTCTCCGCCGACTTCGCCTGCGCCATCTCGGCGAGTTGTCGCTGTGGCTCCTGGCGTGGTGCGTCGCTCTCCTCCAGAGGCGTCAGGTTATGCAGGTCGCGTAGGAATGATGTAAAGTCAAGTTCCTGATACAGAGCGCGTAACTCGTCAATGTTTGGTGGGCAAATCTCCAAATCCTTCTCAACCAACTCAACGGGCACATCGGTGCATATTGTGGTTAGTTGCTTTGCGAGCAACAACTTGTCGCCCCACGCCGCGAGTTTCTCGCCCTGCTTGCCCTTGATGTTGGGGATGTTGGCGAGGATGTTTTCTACCGCGCCCCACTCGCCAACGAGTTTGCAGGCGCCCTTCTCGCCGATGCCTGGCACGCCAGGGATGTTATCCGACGAGTCGCCCCAGATGGCGAGGATGTCGCGCACCAGTACGGGGTCGTTGATGCCATATTTGGCGCAGATGTCGGCGGCACGCACAATCTCCACCTCATCGCCCTTCTGCTTGTAGAGGTGGCGGTGCTCACCCACCAACTGACCGTAGTCCTTGTCGGGAGTGACCATATAGACATCATATCCCGCCTGCTCGCCCTTCAGCGCGAGTGTACCGATGACATCGTCCGCCTCATATCCCGCAACCTCAAATACGGGGATACGCATAGCCTTCAGCAGACGGCACAGGTAAGGTGTCGAGGCGATAATATCCTCGGGTGTCTCGGGGCGGTTAGCCTTGTATTCGGTGTATAGTTGGCAACGAAACGAGCCTCCCTTGGGGTCCATAGCCACACCCAGCAGGTCGGGCTTCTCACGCTTCTGCAAGTCGCGCAGGAACTTCGTGAAGCCGAAGAGGATGGATGTGTTCATACCATAGCGGTTACGCATAGGTCGCCCCAAAAAGGCGTAGTAGAATCTGAAGACCAACGCATAGGCGTCAATCAAAAAAAGGCGTTTCATTTGGGTTTTATTATTTTATATTTTTAACCCCATACATCGCCTCCTCCGCTCGGAGGCGAAGCCGACCAAAGTCCCCTGCCTGAGGCGGGGGATTTAGGGGGTGGGTCAGACTTGCATAATGGCGAAAGCCATAGGCTGTGATAACGGTGTCAGGAGCGCTGGCGGTAACACTTGCGAGAGGGTAGTTAGCTCCAAAACGCTATAAATTATCTTCCGCATACCACTCTGCGAACGATGTTGCAGTCTCGTGCAGGCGCAGCGAGTAGAGTTCCACCTCGTCGGGCAACGACTCGAGCAGTCGCTCGGCAAAGTCGGCAAGCATATTCTCGCAGGTGGGCTGATAATCGACCAGCACGATGTTGTGGTAGATGCCCGAAAGCATCTCCTGCACCTGCTCTGCCTGCTCGCTGCGACGCATAATGAAGGCGTGGTCGAGGCGCGAGATAATCTGCTCGTTCACGATGCTCTTGAGCAGGCCGAAGTCCATCACCATACCCTGCTTGGGGTCGTAGGCGTCGCGCGAAGGCTCGCCCTTGATGGTGACAAAGAGGCGATAGGAGTGGCCGTGAATCTCGCGGCACGCGCCATCGTAGCCCTCGAGTGAGTGGGCCGCCTCAAAGTTAAACTCTTTGGTCAATCTGATAGTTGCCATATCTTATAAATTCAAAATTTAGAATTCAAAATTCAAAATTGCGCATAAGCGGGAGCAATCAAACGCCACCCTTGTGGTGGGGTGAAATTGACTGACGCTCGGGTTTGTTGTTTTGCTGATGAAAGGTCTATTGCATTACAAATAATTCAAAGTTCCAATCCTGATAATCCAAAATCTAATTTTGAATTTTGAATTTTGAATTTTGA
>JAFZFR010000102.1 GCA_017555805.1 Alistipes sp.
CAAATAAAGTCAGCCCATTTTGGGCTGACTTTTATTTTTAGGCGTGTACATTATCGCAATGCTACCTCGCTTGAACCAGAGAGGCGGCCGTCGATATATACTTCAACCTTGTAAGTACCTGCTGTGAAGCCCGAGCCATCGATGTAGATGCTCACTGGGAGATCCTCGGTTGCTGTGTAGTCCACATCACGACTGCTTGAGTAGAGTTTCTTCTCGCCCTCGAATGTGAATGACGATGCGTCTGGGCTTGAAATCAGGTAGCCCTCTGGTGATGTCACGCACACATATACAGTCTTGTTGCCTGGCTCTGCCAACTCGTTCGCCGAGAGGATGCAGTTCACCTTCAGGCGAGCCGCGTTCTTCACGCGTGACGATGGGTTGCTCTTGGCGTTGAGAGGCTCCAAGCCGATGCTACGCACGCGGATTACCGAACCCACGCGTACCTTGTTTGTCAGCTCCTCGGCGCGCTCCTCGGCCATCTCGGCACGCAACTGGGCTGTTGAAATCTGCTTCTTGTAACTTACATTCTCCTTGGTAAGTTTCTGGTTTACAGTGTTGAGTGAGTCGATTTGGCGCAGGTAACTCTTCATGATGGTCTTAAGTGTACCGAGCTCCTTCTCGTAGGCGCGAATCTTCGCGTAGTTCAGGCGGCGCTCGTTCTTAAGCTGCTCCATAAGTTTGTTAGCCTCCTCGAGGTTGGCTGTCATCGAGTCGTTCTTGATCTTGAGGTCATCGAACGAAACAATCAGACTGTCGAGGTCGCCCTGGATGCGTGTGCGGTCCTGCTCCAAGAGGTGATACTCCTGCTGCTGCTCGCGGTGCATATTGAAATATACCACCGAGAGTGCAACCAAAATCACCGCAAGGATGATAATCACGATGCGGTAACCGCGCACGGCCTTGTTATCGACGCCCTGCTCTTCATATCCGTACTCGTCATCGTAACGAGTGTCGTCGTCGTAGTTATACTGACTCATAAATTTGAGGTTTTTTAATTGCTTTGAAAGCGTTATCTATTTAATTTGGGTACAAATATAATCATTTTTTTATAAAACTATCCAACGGATAGCGTAAACCTTCATAACTTGATAGATAAGCGCATACACTTCCCACCTTAATTGGCGATTCTATGTAGAGCGGAATCTTGTTTCTGTCGTCGGAAATCCACACAACGAACTCGGTGCCGTCGCGAAAGGCGGTCTCCGTAGAGGTGGCAATCTTGCAGCGGAAACGGATGGTGTTGAACTTACCCAGACCGCGAACCTTCTTCACCTCGCGCCCATCGTAGCGGAAACTCAAGGTGCGGACGGTATCCTCCAGCACCATCTCGAGGTCCTTGGCGAAGCCCTCCTTTATATCCTCATCCTTGACTGTGCGGAGGTTGAAGTAGAGCGATACGGCATCCATACTCTGCTCCGTGATGGGCATCGTCTTGAACTGCTCGGGGCGCTGACGACTGCGCCAGCGGGTGTGTACCTTGAGGTTGTTCCAGTCGAAGAGATATGTGCTGCGGAAGGTGTAGTCACCCTCGTGCAGGTCGCTGTCGAAGCGCTTTGTGCGAAGTGTCGCGGGGTCAATCCATACGGTGTAGGCATCCTGTACGGGGAGCACCCAACTGAACGCCTTGGCGGTCTCGCCGTAGCCATAGACCTTATAGACGGGCATGCCGTCGAGTGTCGCCTCGGTAGTCTGCATCACCACCTTCGCCACCTCGGTGTTGGGGAATAACTTGGCGCGGTAACTCATTCTGTAATTGAGCGTTTCGCCAGGTACATATAGTTGGGCGTGCGCCACAGCGGCGGCGCAGATGAGTGTCAAAAGTAGTATGATGCGTCTCATTTCTCGTTCTCGTTTTTATCTTAAACGCGCCTCTCGGGCTTTTTGTTGCCCGCAGACTATGAAATCATCGAAAAGTCGAATCTCTGCTTGCCCGCGTGACGCGCTCGCAGTTCGCGCAGGGTGGCGTTCTCGGGATGTGCAAGATGCGGGTCCTGACCGAGTATCCAGATGGCTGCCTCGCGAGCTGTCTGCAACAGTTCAGCGTCGAGCGTAGGGTTTGCAATCTTCAGGTCAAAAGCCATACCGCTCTGCTGTGTGCCGTTGATGTCGCCCGCACCGCGTAACTTCATATCGAGTTCCGCCAGACGGAAGCCGTCGGTGGTCTCGCACATCGCTTGCAGGCGCTGGCGTGCCTCGCGTGATAGTTTCTCGCCCGACATAAGGATGCAGAACGACTGTCCGCCACCTCTGCCGACGCGACCACGCAACTGGTGCAACTGCGAAAGACCGAACCGCTCCGCCGACTCGATGACCATCACCGTAGCGTTGGGCACATCCACGCCCACCTCGATGACCGATGTCGCCACGAGTATATCTGCCTCGTGCTCTTTGAATTGGCGCATCGACTCCTCCTTGTCCTGTGGCTTCATCTTGCCGTGACACACCGTCACCCGATAGTCGGGCAGCGGGAAGTCGCGCACGATAGACTGAAAACCATCCTCAAGGTCCTTGTAGTCCATCGTCTCGGACTCCTTGATAAGCGGATAGACCACATATACCTGCCTGCCCTCGGCAATCTGTCGGCGCAGGAAGCCCCAGAGCTTAAGGCGTGCCGCATCGGTGTAGTGGTAGGTGCGGATTGGCTGGCGTCCAGGGGGTAACTCGTCAATGACCGACACATCAAGGTCGCCATACATCGTCATCGCAAGGGTGCGAGGGATAGGCGTCGCGGTCATCACAAGGATGTGTGGCGGCTGTTGGTTTTTGGTCCATAGGCGGGCGCGCTGCTCCACGCCGAAGCGGTGCTGCTCGTCAATTACCACATAGCCCAGGTTGGCAAACTGCACCTTATCCTCGATGAGGGCGTGCGTGCCGATAAGGATGTCCACCTCGCCCGAGGCGATACCTTCAAGGGCATATTTTCGTTCTTTACTCTTCGATGAGCCTGTGAGGATTGCGACATTTAATCCCAGCCCCTCGGTCTGCCTTTTGATTGTGGCAAAGTGCTGACGCGCAAGGATTTCCGTTGGTGCCATCATACACGCCTGAAAACCGTTATCCACCGCCAGCAGCATAGACATCAGCGCCACCATCGTCTTGCCGCTACCCACATCGCCCTGCAGGAGGCGGTTCATCTGATAGCCCGAGATGGTGTCTTGTCGAATCTCCTTTATGACGCGTTTCTGCGCCCCCGTGAGCGGGAATGGTATCTTTTCGTTGAAGAATTTATTGAAGTAATCGCCCACCTTCGGGAACAAAAAACCGTTATTTTTTGAGAGGCGGTCTGTTCGCATCGCTTGGATGGATAGTTGCACGCCGAGGAACTCATCAAACTTGAGTCTGCGCTCGGCGGCCTTCAGTTTTTCAGCCGACTGCGGGAAGTGGATGTTGTAGATTGCCTCCTTGAGCGGGATGAGTTGGTAGCGCTCCCTCACCGCCGCGGGCATATTCTCGACGATGTGCTGCTCCGCCACCGCCCACGCATTGCATATAATCTTATAAAAACCCTTCGCGCCGAATGTCGAGCCAATCTTCTCGGTCGAGGGGTAGATGCCCTGCATACCGCTGTACGACTTGCGCGAGAGAGCCTTCTCCACGAGGTCAAGTTCGGGGTGAATCATCGACACCTCGCCACGAAAGAGCGAAGGCTTGCCGAAGATAAGGTACTCGCGCCCCACCTCGATGCTCTTCTCTATCCACTTAACGCCCTGAAACCAAATGAGTTCCGCCGAGCCCGTCGAGTCGCTTACATACGCCGAGAAGCGCTGCTTGCGCCCCACGCCCTGATAGCCGATGCCCGTCACGCGTGCGCGCAACTGCACCAGTGAGGTGTTCATATTCTCGTTTATCTCGGCTATGGAGTAGATTTTCGTGCGGTCGATATAGCGGAAAGGGTAGTGGCGCAGAAGGTCGCCCACAGTGAGGATGCCCAACTCCTTTTCCAGAAGTTTTGCCTTCGTCTCGCCCACACCAGCGACATATTTCACATTATTATCGAGCCAAGATGCCATATTACAAAGATAGAAATAATTTGTTAGAAATTGAAAAATGTGATATAAATCGTTATATTTGTAACCAGTAAGAACAAAATTTACTAATCCAAAATTTTATGAAGCGTATTGTTTATCTTGACTACATTCGTGTGGTGGCGTGTTTTCTGGTGATGCTGGTGCACGCAAGTGAGTATTTCTACGGTTTCATCCCGCCCGAGTTGTTGGAGGAGGGTGCTGCGGCGTCAAATCTCGCAGGTCCTAAATCTTATCTCTTCAGCGAGGCTGACCGTTTGTGGGTGTCATTGTATGATGGATTTTCACGCATCGCAGTGCCCCTGTTTATGATTGTGTCGGCGTTCCTGCTGGTGCCAATGAAGGAGGAGCAGACGACTTGGGATTTCTATAAAAAGCGTTTCCTGCGCGTTGTGCCACCTATCGTGGCGTTTATGTTGATTTACAGCCTTTTGCCTTTGGCGTGGGGTGGTATGGAGTGGTCGCAGTCGCTGGGCGATTTGCAGCGCTTGTGGCTTAACTTCCCTTCGATGGCGGGTCACTTCTGGTTTATCTATCCGCTATTGGGTTTGTATCTCTTCATCCCTATCATCTCGCCTTGGCTTCGTAAGGCAACGGCAAAGGAGGAGTTGTTCTTCATCGCTCTTTTCGCGCTCTCGACCTGTATGCCATTTATCAACCGCTGGGTAGGCGAGGCTTGGGGTCAGTGCTTCTGGAATGAGTACCATATGTTGTGGAACTTCTCGGGTTATCTGGGCTACCTTGTTTTGGCGCACTACATCCGCTACCATCTGAACTGGGCGCGAGCAAAGCGCTTCTGGGTCGGCCTGGGCGCATTTGTTGTGGGTACGGCTGTCACAATATGGTCGTTCTATACGCAGGCAACACCAGGCGTGGTGCATATTACGCCAGTTATTGAGGTTGCGTGGGCATTCTGCACAATCAACTGTGTAGTAGCCACTTTCGGTGCGTTCCTGCTCTTTACTTGCATCGAAAAGGCGGAGGCTCCAAAGGTTATCACCGATATGTCGAAGTTGAGTTTTGCGATGTACCTGATGCATCTTTTGTGGCTCGGCTTCTGGGTTAATGTATTCAAGGAGGGCGCTTTCTGCGAGGCGTTGGCATTGCCTTCGGTGTCGGCTATCCCAGTGATTGCCGTAGCGACATTTGTTAGTTGCTATGTGACATCGAAACTCGTTTCGTATATCCCTGGTAGCAAGTGGATTATAGGTTAAACATTTAATTGGAACAGGCTCGTTGCATATACTGTGGCGAGCCGTTTTTTATTATGGCAAGAGGAGGAAATCAGAACAGCGCTTACAAGGAGCGCAACATCGAGTTTTTGGAGGAGTATGCCTCGCGCGATGGCGTGAAGGTGATGTTCAACGGCGTGATGTACCGCGAAATCACCAAGGGCAAGGGCGACAAACCCACACCAAAAGGTATGATTACCGTACACTATACGGGCAAACTCATCAACGGCAAGGTATTCGACTCCACCCAGCAGGGTCGCCCCGCGACATTCAAGTTAAACCAACTTATCGACGGCTGGCGCACCGCTCTAAAGGAGATGCCCGCTGGCTCGCGTTGGGAGATTGTCATCCCCTTTAACCTCGGATACGGCGCAAAGGGTGCAGGAGTGATAAAGCCATTCTCTACGCTGATTTTTGATGTAAGACTTATCTCAATCGGATAGAGAAGCTGTATAACAAGGTGATTTCTGCGTTACGCTCGCCCTCAAAATGCTCATTTACGCTTTAGTAAACTCCGCTTTTTCGGGCTTCGCAAGCCTAAAAATCCCTCTTGTTATACAACTTCTATTGCAGGATGAAAAGTGCCCGCAGAAAGGACTGAAATATAGAAAAACAAGGGCTGTCGCAACTCTCGTTGCAGCAGCCCTATCTCTTTTCCGTAAGAGGAGTCAATTAGTTGTGAGAAAGCGAGTTAATCAACGAATTTAACTTCGTAAGGCGCTTGCCCCACCACTCCTTCATATATGCTATCTCATCGTCAAGGTCGCCGTAATATACCGATGCGTAGCCCCAGTGTGGCTGGTCGCTCATATCGGCGTTCAACCAGCGATTTACCTCGCGGTCACGCGCACCCGACTCAATCATAATCTTGGCGTAGCCATCCACCTTCTCCGAGAAGTTCTCAAGCGACAACTGGTTATCCTTGATTTCGTTCCAGCGGTCGTAAATCTTCTGGTGGATGTTCGCTGGGTTCTCGTTGATAATGCGCTCATAGATGCGGAAACCACTTGATACCCAGCCCTGATTTGGGTCCTCGGTGTAACGGTGCCAGGTGCGACCCAGCGTGCCGTCCAAGTCCCACAAGCCGTGCATAAACTTCTTCGACTCGTTCACATTTCGCAAAATCCAGAATGTGTTACGGCCGATGTTATCGTGCGCCACAATCAGGTTCAGGAAGATGAAGCCATCCACGATACTGTTCATATCGAAGTGCTGCTCAAAGTTCGCGCTAAACTCCTCCTTGCTACTCTTGGCAACGAAGTCAATCATATCGGCCAGGTAGTTGAAGTTTGGCGCAAAGCCATCGTCTGCGTCGGGATACTCCTGCTCGATGTCGGCAGAGTTCCAGTAGTAGTCATCGTTGCTGCTTCGTGCCGAGTAGCCTCTCAAGCGGCAGGCATCGGTCCAGCCCTTCGCCTTGTAGATGTAGCCTCCGTTCTGCTCAATCTGATACTGCTTGCGGTCGATGCGGTCGGTAAGGGTGAAGATGCCGCGATACTGACCATTGAGGAATACCTCGGTGTGCAGACCGCGTGTGCCGCTCATCGCCTTTGGCTTCTGATCTACATAGTATGGCTTGTTAAACTCGTTCCAGATGTCGAAGCACACGCGTGTACGCATATGGGCGATGTCGAGGAACATAGCATCCAAAATCCACGAGTTATCGTTACGGATATTCAGCAACTCCGCCTCACGCTTCTCGCCCGATGAGGTGTAGAGTTTGAAGTTGTAAGGCTTCTTCACATAGCGCTGTGCGCCCGCGCCACGATACTCGATACCCGCCTTGCTCTCAAAATATTTGAGGTTCTTGTTGTCGCCAGCGTCGGTGCGAGCCTTGGGGTCGAAGAGTTTGATTGTACAATCCACCTTTGGCTCATCCTTGATATCCTCACTTGTGGTAATCTCCACAAATGGCAGACCCGACACCACGAGTTGGTGCATCAGGCTCTTGTCGGTGGTCTTGCTGTGGGTGAAGAATAAGAGCGTTGCGCCCGCCTTTAAGTTCTTGATTGTCACCTCGTCACCCGAGTAGTATTTCTTCGAGTCGCCAGTGAAGGTAATCCACTGCACACCCTCGCCGTGGAAGGTCAGTTTCAGAGGCTTTGACGCCACATCCTTGTCGTCCATATCCACCGAGTAGAAGAAGTCGGGCGTTGCCGTCAGAGCGTCGGTAGGACACTTGTAGCCGTCGATAATCATCTCATCAATCATCATCACCTTGGCGTTGCTGGTCATACCCTCCTGGATAAGTTCCACCTCGTAGGACTTCTTCTTGCTGTTGTCCCTGACGAGGATTGTTGTGCTGCGCGAACTCTTGTTCTCGTTGAACATCACCTCAAGGGTGTTGTCCACCGCCGTTACCCACTCGCTGGCGTCGCTTGGGATGCCGATTGTGAAGTCCACCTCGGGCAGACCCTGAATCTCGATGTCGCCACCGCCATAGCCAATCTTATATGACTCGCAAGGGAGTGCGAAGTAGTAGCCCCAGCCCTGCGATACCTCCACCACCTGCGTCTTCTTGCCTGCCGTGAAGGTGATTGTCGCGCTGCGGTCGCGTGTGGTCTGGTTCGCCTGGGCGTAAATCTCTATCTCGGTCTCGCCTGCCGAGCCCTCCGATGGGAAGATGTTAAGCCACTGCTCGTCGGATGATACGGCGCTCCACTTGGTCGAGGACTCCAGGTCGATGTAGTGCACACCACCCGCTACCGAGGTCTTGATAGACTGCTTCGATAGTGTGAGGGTCGTTTCAACCTCTACCGGAGGCTGCTCCGTGCTGCCGCCGTCGTCAATAATCTCGCCACCGCCGCTACACGCGTATGAGAGTAGGGGAATCGCTAAAAGTAAAAGTCGTTTCAGTGTTCCGAGTTTCATAGGTTTTCTTGTTTGCTGTTTATAGTTAGTTAGGTTTTCTTATCGTCGCCAATTAGTTGTGCTCCAGTTTGTTGATGAGCCCATCGAGTACGGCGTGACGCTTGGTCCACCAATCCTTCATATACGAAGCCTCGGAGTCGATGTTGCCATAATAGACCGACTCATAGCCCCACTTCGACTGCTCGTTCTGGTCGATGTTCTTCCATCGTGCCACCTCGCGTTCAACTGCGCCCGACGCCTTCTGACGCTCGGCGTAGCCATCCACAATCTGTGCGAAGTTGCTTGGCGCGAGTGCGCCATCCTTAATCTCCTGCCAGCGGTCGTAAATCTTCTGGTGGATGTTGGCGGGGTTCTCGCTGATGATGCGCTCGTGGAAGTAGAAGCGTGTGCCGCTGCCGTTGTTGCCGTGACCCACAACCCAGCCGCTCATATACGATGAGTATGCCTGCTCGGGAGTCTCCTTGTGGCGGTCCCAGTTTCTACCCAGTGTGCCGTCAAGGTCCCACAAGCCGTGGATAACCTTTGGTGCGGTATTCACATTGCGGATAATCCAGAATGTGTTACGGCCGATGTTGTCGTCAGCCACAATCATATTCAGGAAGATGAAGGCATCCACCACGCTGTTTACATCGAACACCTCCTCGAAGCGGTTGCTGAACTCCTCGCGGCTCGACTGGCTCACGAAGCGAATCACCTCCGCCATATACTCGAAGTTTGGCTTGCCATCCTCCTCGCCAGGGTACTCCTGCTCAATCTCGGCAGCATCCCAGTAGTAGTCGCTGTTGCTTACCGTTGGGCACTCTTTCATTCGGCACGCCGCGCTCCAGCCCTTCGCCTTGTAGATGTAGCCGCCCTTGGTGTTGCCGTCGTGCTGGTCAATCTGATACTGCTTGCGGTCGATGCGGTCGCTCAAGATGAAGAGACCCTTGTACTCGCCATTGATAAACACCTCGACATAGTCGCCGCGTGTGCCGCTCATCGCCTTTGGCTTCTCATCCACATAGTAAGGCTTGTTAAACTGGTTCCAGATGTCGAAGCATACGCGGTTACGCATATGTGCGATATCAAGATACATACCATCCAAAATCCACGAGTTGTCGTTGCGGATGTTGAGCAGTTCGGCCTCGCGCTTCTGGTGCTGGCTGTCGCGCAGTTTGAAGTTGTAAGGCTTCTTCTGGTAACGCTGTGCGCCCGCACCGCGGTACTCGATACCCGCCAGACTCTCAAAATATTTGAGGTTCTTCTCCTCGGCGTCGGTGCGACACTTTGGGTCGAAGATTGAGAATGTGCAATCCACCTTTGGCTCATCCTTGATGGTCTCGGTAGTGTTAATCTGCACCAGTGGCAGACCCGAGATGTAGAGTTTGTTGTTACCCGTCTTGTCGGTCTTTGAACTGTGGGATGTAACCTTCAGCGTCGTGTTTGCCTCAAGGTTGAGCGTCACATTGTCGCCCGAGTAAATCTTCTTGTCGCTGCCGTCGATTGTAATCCACTCCACGCCCTCGCCGCGGAACTTTACGGTCGCGGTCTGCATAGTCGTCGGAGCATCCATATCCACTGCGTAGTAGAAGTCTGACTCGGTGGTGTAACTATTTGACGGACACGCAAATCCGTCAATAATCAACTCTGTGAGCGAGAGGATGTTTGAAGCACCCGTTGAACTCTCCTGAATGAGCATTACATCATACTCCTTGCTGTTCCTGCTGTCGATGATGTGGAGCATCGCCGAGCGTGCCGCCGCGCCGTTGTTGTAGGCTACGGTGAGTACATTCGCCGCCGCCTTTATCCACTGCTTCGACGCTGCCGACATCTCCACCGTCACGCCGCTCGATGCCACGCCGTCGATAATCACCTCGCCACCGCCGTAGCCGATGGTGTAGTCCTTGCAGGGCACCTTGAAGAAGTAGTCCCAACTCTGCTCAACATTCATATTGAGTTTCTGCGAGCCGGCAGTGAAGGTGATGGTTGCTGTGCGTGTGCCAGTGGATGAGTTAGGCTTGACGGTAATCTTCACCTCGTGCTCGCCCGCCTCGCCGTGCGAGGGGCTGATGCTAATCCACTTGTCGCCCGTAGTTGCGGCGTACCACTTTTCGGGCGTGCTGAGAGTGACCGTCTCGGTTTTACCCACAACAGTCGCGCTGATTTTGCGTGTTGAGACCTCGAATGGGGTCGTAACAAGCTGCTCACCTCCGCCATCACACGAGTAGGCGAAGAGCGCGAGAGCACAGAACGCTATGCTCTTCAGGATCAATTTTTTCATAGTTTATGTTTCGATAGTATTGTATTTCTTCGTCGGTCTAATTTTCGTTTAAGTTATTCTAAATTAGGCATATGGAAGTCAAATTTCTCGTCGCGTGGCGCAACCAGCGTGCCATTCTTGATGTAGAGCGGTGCCACCTGAATTGACGAGCGGCGATACTTGAAATCCATCATATCGTGCTCGTGGTCGTAAGGGTGCTGCGTGTGCTGCACTCGGTCGGGGTGGGTGAAGTAGAAGACATAAGCCTTGTCGCCCAGAACCACCACATCGCCGTGTGCGCCCTGTGGCTTGTCATCGCGGCGCTTGCCTGGCTTGTCGAGGATAAGACCCTGTTTCTCCCAGGTGTTGAGGTCGCTTGAGCGGTGAACACGCATTCCCTGCCACTCGTCAGTCAGCATCCAGTAGTAGTCGCCATAGCGGAATACCTTTGCACCCTCGTGAGCGCCACCACCAACGGCTGGCTCATCATCATAGACCCACTTTTTGAGGTTCTTGCTCTCTGCCATCATCGTTACCGAGCCACGAGCCTGATCTTTGTACCACATTCTCCACTTGCCTTCTTCGGTCTTGAATAGCGTAGCGTCAATTACGCTGTCTGACGAGAGAGCAGGCGTACCCTCATACTTCCACTTCCACATATCTTTGCTGGTGAAGTGAACGATGTGCGCCTGACCACCCCAATGGGTGCGAACTCCCTTGATGTAGGCAACGAAGAGATGATACTTCCCATTATGATAAACGATGTCAGGTGCCCAAAAAGTATTGTGACCCGGATCTATTTTCAAATCAAGTGTTCCACGATATACCCACGAGCGTCCGTTGTCGTCGCTTGAGGCGATACCGATGCCGTTGCCGTAGCAATATGCTACGCTTGCAGTCTCGGCGTTTGCGCGGCGCTGGGTGTAGAGCATCCACCAACTCTTCTCCTGTCGGTTCCAGATAAGTACGGGGTCTGCCGCGCCATCGGTCACTGGGTCGCGGAAGAGTGGGGCGGGTGCGGTCTGTGCCGCAACCTCGTTGCAGAGTGAGGCGGCAACGAACGCTATTGCTAAAAATAACTTTTTCATATTCTGTGCTTTAACGGATTACTGGAAATGCCGAAATTCTCAATCGTGCGCCACCCATTGGCACCAATGTAAGGTCTGTCACTGGCGATGTCGATGTCACTGGGCTCTCTGGCAAGATGCCGCACAACCAGTGCTGATCCAGACCCCACGCAGGAATCTGGCGACCCTTCGCCTTGAGGATGATTGGCGCTGCGTCGTTTGTGAATGGGTAGTTGTCGGCTGGGTAGTCGCGCTTCTCAACGATGAACTGGCTCTCGAGGCTCTTCGACTTGTCGTAAATCAAGCCGTAGTTCCACGCCGATGCTGGGTGAATCTCCCACGATGGCCAAGCCTCGGCGTCTGCGCCCTCCTGCCAGCGTGAGTCGCCGATAGCAGTCTCCTTTGAGCCCTTCTTGATGTAGTTCTCCTTGATAAGGAGTGAGAATGTCAGAGGGCCGTAGTTGATTGAAACGCTCTTCTTGTTCTTCACCCACTCGCGCATTGTAAGGCGCATAGGCAACGCAAGTTCCACCTTGTCGCCCTTCGCCCACTTGCGTGAAATCTTGATGTAACCGCTATTCTCTGAAGCAACGAAACTCTCTGTGCCATTGATTTTTACGCTTGCGCCCTCGCACCACGCTGGTACGCGCAGATAGAGTGGGAATGTCACCGCCTTCGCAGGCTCAACCTCAAAGCGGATAACCTCCTCGAATGGGTAGTTGCTCTGCATCTTGAGCTCTACGCCCACCTTCTTGCCCACCTTCGCATTTACGGTAGCCGAGCCGTAGAGATTTGCCAACAGACCGTTGTCGTTTGTCGCCATAATCATATTGC
This sequence comes from Alistipes sp., assembly GCA_017555805.1. GTDB lineage: Bacteria > Bacteroidota > Bacteroidia > Bacteroidales > Rikenellaceae > Alistipes. The sequence goes on from JAFZFR010000102.1 coordinate 12,269, forward strand.
CGATGTAGTAGGGGATACCGTGTGAGTGGTTGTGCTGGCAGCAGCGGCTGCTAAATGGGTTCATCATAAGGAATGGACCACGGTTGTCGATACCTGGGTGGTGGTTTCTGTCGTCTGCGAGCACCATATTTGGAGAGGTGATGTAGCGCAACGACTTCATATCAGGTGTGAAAGCCGCAAGGTAGGTGTTGAACATCACATCCTCGCAGTTGTCAGCCCACATTACATCGCCCGTGATGCAAGTGAGGATGCCATCCGATGTCATCTGCTCTGCCATCGAGCAGGTCTCTGCGCCCTGACGAGGGTCGTCGTAACCCTTGCGGGCGTTCTCGTCAGCACCATACATACCGCCTGGTACCTGACCGTAGAGGTCACGAATGTGATTGAAGTTGAAGTATGTCGCCTCTGTGTGTGCAGGGTCCTTTGACTGCATTGCGTATGTCGCTGGCTCGCGGAAGCCCTGTGCGATGTTCACCACATGCCAGTTAGGAAGGGTGTTGCCCATCTTCCAGTTTGCGGTGCAGCGGTCGAGTTTTGTAGCCAGGTCGAGCAACCACTCCTCGCCCGTATGGTTGTAGAGCCAATAGACGCTGTAAAGGTTGTCGCCGCCGCGCATATTCTCCCAATAAGAGGCGATGATTTTGCCGTCGGGCTGCGCCAACTCAAACTTGAAATATTTTGTCATGAAGTCAATCACGCGCTTGTCGCCCGTTGCCTCATAATAGTTCTGCAATGTGAAGAGTACCAGCATATTGGGCCAGTAGTCGTTGCCTGTCTTTTCGTTGTAGATGAGCGGACCAAACCAGCCGTCCTCGCGCTGTGAAGCGAGGATTGCCTCAATCCAGAGTTTAGTCTCCTCGAGCATCTTTTCGTCGCCCTTCATATATGCCATATCGGAGTATCCGCGGAGCCAGTAAGGCACCTCCTCCCAGCCTGCGTGACCTTCGGTTTCGAGCCAGGCGTTGCCCTTCTTGTTGAGCCACGCGCTAATCTCGCCGAGGTGTCCCGCCAAGCCGTTGCACTGGCGCTCGAAAACCTCGCCTAACCAGCCCTCGGCGTGGATTGAACCGAGTGGCAGTTTTATGGCTGCTGCGGGTGCCAATGGCGCTCTGTTTCCAACATAGTTGGAACTCTTGCTCTCTGTGTCGGGTCTATCGACAAATGTCACCTCCGATTTCTGTGCCGATGCGCTCACAAAAACCAGGAGCGAAAAAGCGGCTAAAAATAGTCGTCTCATAACTTGTTTTTATTGATTTTTGTTAGTATCTTTATGTTGTGGTTTTCAAAGGTATGGATTTTTTCAAAAAAAAATGGGTCAGAGTGCGAAAAAAATCACATTTTTATTAAAAAAGCGGTAAAAAATTGTGTGGATGAAAAAAAAATACTACATTTGTGTTGCGAATTACCCGAAATGCGGTTTTTCGTGAACAAAAACTGACCAAAACTAAACAAAAAACACTAACAAACTAAACGAAAAATTCAAGAAAACAGAGATTTCAACCTAAACCCTAATCTATGCAGTAAATTTTACGAAGACCTTAAAACCAAAAAACGCGAAAACAAAAAATGTTTTAACAAACAAATTCTTTTATTAACTAACTAAATCATTAATCATTATGCTTATGAACAAAATCAAAACTCGATTCAGCATTCGCACTATGCTGGTTGGTTTGTTGGCATGTTCAATGATGAGTTGCGCAGACAACACCCTTGAAGTTGACATCATCGGTGTTAAGGGCGAGCCTCATGATGCAAGCAAACCTATTGAGATTACTGACTGGTCACCAAAGGAAGGTGGTTCTGGTCAGCAGATGGTTGTTTATGGAAAGAACTTCGGTAACGATCCATCAATCATCAAGGTGGCAATTGGTGGCAATGAGGCAGTTGTTGTATCTGCTGTAGGCGATGCAATCTATTGCTTGATCCCATCGAAGCCAACATCTGATGTTGCCCCAGATTTCAACGGCACAGACGATGATGTAATCGCTCCAGAGGCACAGGAGCCAACTGACGAGCCAGCAGAGGACACAGCTGCAGGTTTCGGTTTGACAGTTGCTGTTGGCCCAGAGGGTTCTATGAAGGTTGAGGCTATCGCTGACGCTTTCTTCTACAAGAAGGTGCTCCGCGTTGGTACTTTGCTCGGTAAGGTAAACGACAAGAACGAGTTGGAGGTTAAGGATGGTCCATTTGAGGACTGCGGTAACTTCCAGTGGCCACAGATGTTCGCAGTTGACCCATTGAACGAGAACCACCTCTATGTATCTACTGACGGTGGTGATGTTCGTTTGATCGACTTCGAGAACGAGTATGTTTACACTATTATTAAGGGTAACACAACTCCTAACAACCGTATCCGTTCAGTTTCATTCTGTCCTACTAACATTTTGAAGCGTCGTCAGGATGGTTCTATCAAGGAGCTCTACCCAGATTTCGCCTTGGATCCATATCCAGCAGATGGTGATGTAGGTGCTTACGACCTTATCCTTTCTCACGATACTTGGACTCAGTCTAACCCAACTGTAACTCTCTATCGTCGTAACCGTGGTGGCGCTTACTCTGCTACTGACGAGTTCGGTGAGGCTGGTTACACAGTCGGTAAGGAGGCTTTCGCTAACTCTGACAAGTTCACAGTTGCAACTGGTATCACTTGTAACGGTGCTTATGTTCACCCTTACTCTGGTTCATTGTTCTACAACGCTTACTCTACAGCCGAGATGTTCAAGATGGACGCTTTGCGTATCTTCGACGGCAAGGAGGATCGCGTAGGTGAGTCACAGTACAAGTTCGGTGAGTCAGGTTGGGAGTTCAACAATGTTTGTCACCCAGACGGTCTCTACATGGTAATGTGTATGATCAACCGTGGTTGGATTGGTAAGTCAGTTTACAACCGTGCTACTGATACATTTGCAGCAGGTATGGGTTATGTAGGTTCTGACTCTGTGATGGGTCTTGGTGGTGGTGCAGGTTACCTCGATGACATCGGTTTGTCAGCAAAGTGTAACGGTCCTCGTCAGGCTATCTTCGTATTCAACCAGGAGTACGCTGACAAGGGTATGGAGGATCAGTACGATATGTACTTCACTGACTCTAACAACCACTGTATCCGTAAGGTAACTCCACAGGGTATCGTTTCTACTTTCGCAGGTCGTGGTAACAACGGTACTTGGGGTTATGCTGACGGTTTGGCTCGTGAGGAGGCACAGTTCAACACTCCACAGGCTATCGCTTACAACGCAGCACGCGATGAGTTCTACATCGGTGATGGTGGTAACAAGCGTATCCGAGTAATCTACTGGGAGTAGTTTTTATACCTTTTACTTATTATAATAAAGATAAGTTATGAAAAAAATATTATCAGTATTAATATTGATGCTTGCCATCTGTACTTCAGCCTTTGCACAGAAGACTATCAAGGTTAGCGGTACAGTAACTGACGAGCAGAACCAGCCTCTGATTGGTGTGAATGTTACTATTCAGGGTGTAACTGGTTTCGGTACTACTACCGATGTGGATGGTAAGTATACCATCGAGATGGAGCCATATAACCGTTTGGTTTTCTCTTATATCGGTTTCATCGAGCAGGAGGTCCTTATTAAGGAGCAGACAAAGCAGAATGTAGTTTTGAAGGAGGATGATGCTACATCTTTGGATGAGGTCGTGATTACTGGTACTGGTGCGCAGAAGAAGCTCACCGTGACTGGTGCGGTTACTCAGATCAAGATGGACGATATCGCTACAACATCAACAAGCAACATCACTAACATGTTGGCAGGTAATGTTCCTGGTGTGATGGCGATGCAGTCAAGCGGTCAGCCTGGTCAGAATACATCAGAGTTCTGGGTTCGTGGTATCTCTACTTTCGGTGCTGGTGCTTCAGCGCTCGTATTGGTTGATGGTTTCCCACGCGACTTGAACGAGATTTCAATCGAGGATATCGAGTCTTTCACCGTATTGAAGGATGCTTCTACAACCGCTATCTACGGTTCGAAGGGTGCGAACGGTGTAATCTTGATTACTACAAAGAAGGGTAAGGCTGGTAAGGTTAATGTTGACGCAAAGTTCGAGGCAGCATACAACACTCGTACAATGACTCCAGAGTTTGCTGATGGTTACACATACGCATCTTTGATGAACGAGGCGTTGATCACTCGTAACCAGGAGCCTGAGTACTCACACGAGGAGTTGGAGATCTTGAAGCTCGGTTTGGACCCAGATCTCTATCCAAATGTTGATTGGAAGGACCTTTTGCTCCGTGACGGTGCTATGACTTACCGTGGTAGCTTGAACCTCTCTGGTGGTGGTAACACAGCTCGTTACTTCATCTCTGGTTCTTACCTTGAGGAGCAGGGTATGTACAAGGTTGATGAGAACATCCGTAAGGATTACGATACTAACGCTAACTCAAAGCTCTACAACTACCGTATGAATGTCGATGTTGATATCACAAAGACAACATTGGTTAAGGTGGGTGTATCTGGTTCTTTGCGTAAGATGAACGAGCCAGGTCAGTCAGTGAATGTATGGGAGGCTTTGATGCGCCAGAACCCTATCGAGATTCCTGCAATGTACTCTGACGGTCGTTTCCCAACTCGTGGTACAGGTGCTGATACCAACCCTTGGGTTTTGACTACACAGACAGGTTACAACGAGACTTGGACTAACAAGATTCAGACTAACATCACTTTGGAGCAGAAGCTCGACTTCATCACTAAGGGCTTGAGCTTCGTAGGTCGTTTCGGTTACGATACTAACAACGGTTCTAACATCCGTCGTAAGAAGATGCCAGAGTTGTACAAGGCTAACAAGCAGCGTAACGATGCTGGTGAGTTGGTATTCAACCGTATCGCAGCAGAGGAGAAGATGTCTCAGGAGTCTTCATCATCTGGTTCACGCTACGAGTACTTGGAGGCTGAGCTCCACTACAACCGTAGCTTCAAGGACAACAATGTAAGCGCTACTTTGAAGTACAACCAGAACTCTTCAATCTCTACAGTAGGTTTGGGTACTGATATCATCAACGGTATCGCTCGTCGTAACCAGGGTATCGCAGGTCGCGTTTCTTACAACTGGAAGAACCGCTACTTCGTTGACTTCAACTTCGGTTACAATGGTTCTGAGAACTTTGCAAAGGGCTCACAGTTCGGTTTCTTCCCAGCGATGTCAGCTGCTTGGAACGTTGCCGAGGAGGGCTTCATCCGCAACAACGCAAAGTGGATCAACATGTTCAAGATCCGCTACTCTTATGGTAAGGTAGGTAACGATAGCCTCGGCTCTCGCTTCCCATACCTCTACACTATTGCTGGTACATCAGGTTCTTACCAGTGGGCTGACCTTGGTTACTCAAAGTCTTACACTGGTCTCGGTTACACATCGTTGGCTAACAACCAGGTAACTTGGGAGGTTGCGACAAAGCATGACGTTGGTGTTGACTTGGCTCTCTTCAACGATAAGTTCTCTTTGACAGTTGACTACTTTAACGAGTATCGTGAGGGTATCTACATGAACCGTAGCTATGTATCATACATGGTAGGTTTGGCTGGCTTGGCACCATCTGCTAATGTTGGTAAGGTATCTTCTGAGGGTTTTGATGGTAACTTCGCTTTGAACCAGAAGGTTGGTGCAGTTGATTTGACTCTCCGTGGTAACATCACTTACTCAAAGAACACTATCCTCGATCGTGATGAGGAGAATGCATACTACAAGTATCAGTTGCAGAAGGGCTACCGTGTAAATCAGGCTCGTGGTTTGATCGCTCAGGGTATGTTCTCTGACTACGACGATATCCGTAACTCTCCAAAGCAGAACTTCGGTGATGTAATGCCTGGTGACTTGAAGTACAAGGATGTAAACGGTGATGGTATCGTTGATGGTGGTGATGCTGTTGCTATCGGTGCTACAGAGCGTCCTAACCTCATCTATGGTCTTGGTTTGTCAGCTCGTTGGAAGCAGTTCGACTTCAACATCCACTTCCAGGGTGCAGGTAAGTCTTCTTACTGTATCCAGGGTCCTTCAGTTTACGCATTTAGCGAGAAGGAGATTGGTAACATCCTTCCTGACCTCGTAGAGGGTCGTTGGATTGACGCTTCAATCTCTAATACAGAGGCTACAATGAACACTAACGCAACTTATCCTCGTTTGTCTTACGGTGGTAACTCTAACAACTACCGCGCATCTACATTCTGGTTGCAGAACGGTTCTTACCTCCGTTTGAAGACTTTGGAGGTTGGTTACAACTTGCCAACAAAGTGGGTTAATAAGATCTACTCAAAGAATATCCGTGTATTCTTCATCGGTCAGAACCTCTTGACATTCTCTGATTTCAAGTTGTGGGATCCTGAGATGGGTTCAACAACTGGTACACACTATCCGTTGGCTAAGACCTTCTCATTCGGTTTCAACATTAGTATGTAATCTTTATACATTACGAATATGAAAAAAGTAATTAAATATTTATCAATATTGGCGATTTCGGCTGTGGCTGCGACATCTTGCTCTGATTACTTGGAGGTTGATCGCTACTTTAACGACCGAATGACGCTTGAAAATGTGTTCACCAATCAGGACTATGCAGAGCAGTGGTTGGCTGAGACATATTCACACCTCAAGGGTGCCAACACTGAGGTTTGTGGTAAGTACACCTCTCCACACAACTTCGCTGATGACCAGACTTTCGGTGACGGTCACAAGACTGACCACTACGCTTATGTAACAAGCGGTCGCTGGGAGGAGGTAGATTACGCTTCTGGCGTATGGTC
>JAFZFR010000103.1 GCA_017555805.1 Alistipes sp.
AAAGTATATGGGTCAAACTGCTGGTACTGTGCCTTTGCAGCCTCCTCATCATACTTCCAGATTACATTACCTGCCAAGTCCTTAATCTCGTGGTTGTAGCTGTTCCAAGAACCCTTTGTACCCTGGATGAACTCACCCACATTGTTTGCACAACCGTTGATCTGACGGCACATAGAGTGCATATGGATACCGTTCTCCATCTCGAAATCTACGCTGAACATATCGTACTGGTCACCAGTCACACGGCGATGACGCGCACCAAATGCAGTAGCCTTAACTGGCTTCAAGCCTGACATCCAGAGGAACACATCAATGTTGTGAACATGCTGCTCAACGATATGGTCACCAGAGAGCCACTTCCAGTTCACCCAGTCGCGGATCATCCACTCTGTATCAGTCCAGCCCTGCTCGCGGCTACGATACCACAACATTGACTGATTCCAATATACATTACCGCCAGTGATCTCACCGATGTAACCCTCCTGAATCTTCTGGAAAGCCTCAACATAAGGACGCTGGTGGTGACGCTGTGTACCGCAAACTACGCTCAAGTTCTTCGCCTGTGCCTGCTTTGCAGTAGCCATAATCATACGATAACCCTTTGGATCAACTGCGATAGGCTTCTCGAGGAATGAGTGTACGCCCTTCTCTGTTGCATACTGGAAGTGCAAAGGACGGAACACTGGAGGAGTAGCGATGATAACCATATCTACGCCAGAGTCGATAACCTTCTTATATGCATCGAAACCTACGAAGCAGTTCTCGTCAGCCACAACATGACCAGCCTTATCCAACTTGGGCTTCAAACCATAGTCCTTATGGAAAATACGGTCAGCAAAAGTATCACCCAACGCTGTAACCTTGATGCCGTTAGCCGCTGCCAAGAGGTTGTAGATAGCACCTGAACCACGGCCACCGCAACCGATAACACCAACCTTAAGTTCCTTACCATCGTCAGCCTTGTCGTTCAAAACTGGCACATAGTACTCACCTGGCTGCTTGAGTGGAGTGTAAACTGGACCCTTCTCACCACAAGAAGTCATCATTGCTGATGAACCTACCAATGTTGAAACACCTGCGATTGCAGACAAAGACAAGAAGTCCTTTCTGCTCATTTTGTTCTTGCTCATAGTAGTATTAGTTTTATTTAGTAGTTTGTAAAAATATTTTTCTGCATTTAGTTTGCCGCAACTTTTCCATTCGGGTTTACCGCCGCACTCCCTTTAGAATACCGCCCCTTTAGTCCGTTGCGTCCCGCTTTAGTTTGCCGCTACGCCCTCTGGCACATCGCACACTACGCGGAAGCCGATACCCTTGATGTCAGAGTACCACCAGATACTCTTTGGGTTCTGTGGGTCGGTCTTGAGCCAAGCGTCGTGCTGTGTCTTGCCACGCGCCGCGCTACGGAGGTTAGCCGCATCATCCACATAGTAACCGCCACGCACCACGCGCTCCTCGCCCGATGCTGGACCTGTTGGGTTCACTGCGCCATCCTGCATCTTCGAGTAAGCATCCTCTGCATACCAGTCCGAGCAGTACTCCATCACATTACCCAACATATTCTTCAAGCCGAATGGGTTTGCCTTCACATTTGCTGGCTCCTGTGTGCGGTTCTTGCTGTTGTGAGCATAAATCACATAAGAGTTGATTACTGTTGTATCCGCACCGAACAAGCCACTCCAGAAACTATCATCCGAGTACTTCTTTGGGCTACCCTCGAAGTAGTAAGGGGTCTCTGTGCCACCACGAGCCGCATACTCCCACTCTGCCTCGGTTGGCAGGCGGTACTTCTTTCCGGTCTTGAGTGAAAGCCACTGGCAGAATGTCTGCGCTGCATAGTGTGTCATTGTGATTGCTGGACGCTCGCCCATACCCCAGCCCTGGTCAGGGAAGCCAAATGGAGGTGTTGGACCGCTCACTGCGTCACAATCCTCGCGCTGGTTGTTGGCGTATATAGTCTCGGGCGATGTACGACCCTCCGACATTGTCTCCTTGTAGAATGCCCAATACTGGTCCCAGGTAACCTCCAGCTCGCCCATGAAGAATGGCGATACGGTCACATTGCGTTGTGGGGCCTCGTCAGCCTTATGGAAAGGCTCCTTCTCCGAACTACCCATCTTGAAGCTACCGCCAGGGATAGCCACCATACGGATTGCAGCACCAGTACCAGGAATTGTCTCAACGAAGTTCTCGAACGCAGTCACAGGCGTTGCCGACTCATAGACTACCTCGTTCTCCGATGATGTTGGTGCCTCGGTCAAAGCCGAGTGCTTGTAGTTAGGGTTGTAGTGACCTACATCGAGGTGACAGCTGATGCACTGCAAGTTGAGTTTCTCCTCGTTGTCGTCGTAGTAGAGGTGGGCAGTGATACCCTCATCGCTCATACCCGAAGGGAAGATGTTGATGTGGCACGCCTTGCAAGACTCGTTATAGACAATCTTCTGCGCGTACTCCAACTCGCCCTTGCTATCCCAATCGACATCCTCGGTATTCTTGGTCATATACGACCACAAATCCTTTGTGCCAGCCTTTACCTTTGCCTTCACATAGTCGAAAGAGCCCTTTGGAGGGAGGTGGCACGCCGCACACTCGGTCATCACACCGCTATCGTTGTTGTAGTGTACCGACTGCTTCCAACTTGCATCTGACTCTGGGTGAAAATGGCAAGCCATACAAGACTCGTTCTTCGAGCTGTTCACCCACATGTAGTTAAACGCAATCATCAACGAAAAGCCGATGACAAGACCCGCCAAAACGGCAAGGAAAAACTTTTTCTTACTTCCTGATTTAGACATAATTATCGATTACTAATCTGGTTTATCTATAAATTCGGTCAAAAATAGTAAATTTTTCGCCATTTTCAAAACAAAATCACCTTTTTCTAAAGAAAAAAGAGGCAACTGACCCTTCATCAGTTGCCCCCATCTCCAGAAATTGGATAAAATGCAGAAGAAATCAATTATTTCTCGACCCACTTATGCCATTTCTGCTCGCTGTCGTATCCCGCCTGCACCATCGTCTCCACAAACTGCATACCACGAACACCATCCTCCACATTTGGGAAGTCGAGCATCTCCTCGGTTGGGGTCTCGCCAGCGTGACGCGCACGAACGGTGAGCGCGAAGTTACGATAGATATTTGCAAACGACTCGATAAAGCCCTCGGGGTGACCCGCTGGTGTACGAGTATTCCACTTTGTAAAGTCGGTCAGGAAGTCGCCGCCATTACCCATACGGATATGCTCCTCTGGGCGGTCGTGCCACTTGGCAATCAGGATGTTTGGCTCCATCTGACGCCACTCCATTCCACCCTCCGTACCATAGACACGCAGGCGGATGTTATTAGCCTCACCAGTTGCAATCTGCGTTGCCTGCAAGAGCGCCGTAAAGCCCTGATCTGTATGCATAAACGCGCACGCATCATCATCCACCGGACGACCCTCCGCCACGCGCTGCAAGTCAGCACAAACCTCCGTAACCTTTGCTCCGGTCACATACTCCACAAGGTGCCAAGCGTGCGTTCCAATATCGCCCACACAGCCACCCTTACCAGCCTGCTTTGGGTCGTTTCGCCACACTGCATTGTTTCCGCCCTGCAACTCGATTCGCTTTGTGAGCCAGCCTTGAGTATATTCCACAAAGACGCGGCGTACCTTACCAATCACGCCCGCCGCAATTCTGCGCTTCATCTCCTTTACGGCTGGATAGCCGCTATAAACATGGGTCAGCGCAAGGGTCAAACCTGTCTGCTGCACCTTCTCGCGGAGTGACAACGCCTCCTCCAGAGTAAATGTCATCGGCTTGTCAAGCACCACATTGAAACCCAACTCAAGGGCTCTCGCCGCAGGTGCATAGTGGAAGCGGTTAGGCGTCACGATTGTGACAAAATCCATTCTCTCGCCCTCTGGCAGCGCAGCCTCCTTCTCAAGCATCTCCTCCCAGGTGTAGTAGATACGGTTGTCGGGCACGAAGTACTCGCGACCCGAGCTCAACGAGATTTCAGGGTTAATCGAGAAGCATCCACACACGAGGTCAATACCATTCTCCATCAAGGCTGCACGACGATGAATAGCGCCGATAAACGCATCGCTACCGCCGCCAATCATACCCATTCGCAATTTTCTGTTTTTCATCTTGTATGTTTAGGTTGGTTAATATTTTCTGTTGCAAAACATTTTTTCAAAATTAAGCACTTTTTTCCTATTTAGCAACTTTTCCCACACAAAACCCACTCTCTCACCCGCAAAAACAAAAAAAGCGGGGGCGCCGCACCTGCGACAACCCCACCTTTCTCAATCATCAAATAGGTCTTAAAATTTCACCACTCATTTACTCTTTCACATACTTCAACAAGAGCGAAGAGTATGGTTTATCCAACTTAAGAACAACACTCTCCATCAACTCCGCGCCCTTTCGGCTAACCACCTCGCCAGTATCAACATTTGTCACCTTGTAGGTCGCATCGGCCTCCAAACCACGCAGTTTAACCTCAATCTCCGACTGCTGATTATCCTTGCGACGGAACGCCAACACGATACCCGTATTGTCCGATGGCTTGTTCAACTGATAAGCCAACCAAACCGTATCGGGCGTATGGTCCTGCAAGCCAGTCAAAGGATAGTAATCCTCCAGATAATATGGGCGCAACTCCTTGATTTCGTTCATTGTACGCTGCATATCGGGGATGGTTACACGCTGACTTGTAATCTCCCAATTACAAACCGTCGCCGAACTCAAACTTGAGCGAACAGAGTAGTTATCTGTGCCGTATGTTCCCGTTCCGTGCAGTGGCAAAAAGAAGTTCAAACCATAAGTGTGGCACTGATAACCATTAATCTCGCCATACTGATAATCGGTTCTCCACAGAGGAATACTGCGACTCATTGTCTCAAGGTCAAGACGACGACCGCCCGACGCGCAGTTATCAATCATCAAACCTGGGAAGCGCTCCAGCAGATAGTCCCAAAAGGCATACAAACCCTCGATGTGGCGAATCTCATTCATACCAGCGCGACCCTCCTTATCAAAGTTCGACCAGTAGTAATCAATTGGCGTGTTGAAATCCTGTCGATAATAGTCAATTCCATTCTCCTCGATAAAGTCGCCAATGTGCTTGCAGACCCACTCCAGAGCCTCCTTATTACCCAGGTCGAGGACATTATTTCCAGGGCCTAACTTTCTCAACCACTCTGGATGCTCCTTCGCCAAACGAGTACCATCATAGACTCTTTCAGGCTCAAACCACACCATAAACTTCGCACCGATAGAGTGCGCCGCATCCGACAATGGCTTCAAACCGCGAGGGAAGCGCTCCTTATCGGCAAACCAGTTACCCACGCTGTTCCACCAGATGCCGTTAGGACCTCCAGCACCCTCATACCAGCCAGCATCCAACCATATCGCATCGGGCTGCAAGCCAAACATCTTATATCGTTTAATCAACGCCACAGCATACTCTTCGGTCAGGCAGCCATACTCGTTGCAAGGCGCAGGGTCACCCCAGTCAAGACCGCCACAAATTGGAGTATAACTACCCAAATCCGCCGTTGGTTTATTTGTGTGATGTGCAAGCATAAAACGGCGGAAAAGGTTATTTCCTGTCATATAGTCCTCGCCCTGCCAGAAGAGCATCGACACCAGCGGAGTGCGAATCTTCTCACCTGGGTAGAGGTGCAAATCGGTATTCTTCATACCCGCCGCCACGCGAAGCGTTTTCGCCGCAGTGTTCTGCAAGTCGGCAAACCAGGTACCAGTCCAGCCAATCGCCACCACAACACCCTTATTATCAGGCGAAATCACATTAAAGAATGGGAATGCCGAGGTATCCGACGAGCGACCGTGAGAAGGCGCCATATAGAGAGGTGCATCAGCCTTCACTGCCGTCATCGTTGGGCGGAAATCGGCTCTGTCGTGGTTGCTACCCAATGCGTGCAACACATTATAATCACCCGCTGCAACTGCCACCGCCGAGTAGTCCAGCGCATTCACCTTGCTAATCTGCGGTGTATTTGCCGCGCCGCCATTCTCGAAGTTCAGCACCCACTCAACAGCGCCAAACTTTGAAAAACCCTTGATGCAGCACTCCACCTTCAAGCCAGTAGCCTTATCCACATAGGTGGCCACATACTCCACCACATCCTCGGTCTTGCCTACACACTCCAGCGAATGACGCCACTTGCGGATAAATGTTTGTGAGCCCACACCGCCATAGTCAAACGAGAACGGAGGCGTCTTGCCCTTTGCAAAGGTTGTCGCAATCCACTTCTCCACCGACTGGGGCACGCTTATTCGTTGCGATGTCTGCGCGAAAACCGACACCACGCAGAACAACATCATCGCAACCAAAAGAGAGAATCTTTTCTTGCACATATTAATTTAGATTTTCATTTAAGTTAGTTTATGCAAATTTAGTATTTTTTTCCAAAATTCACTACCTTTGTAGAAACAAATTGACTATGGTTACAACTTATTACATTATCATCATCGCACTCCTCTTGATTGGATGCGCCATCCTACTGACTCTGCTTTTGAGCCAGCGCCGCCGCCACAACGAGGCGGTTAGCAACCTGCAAAACACCATCACCGCCGCCAACGACGCACTCTCGAAGAGCAACGCCGAGCACTCCGCACAGACCCAGTCGCTCCAGCAAGCCATTGAGCAGGAGCGCACTGCACGCCAGGCGGAGCAAATCGCACGCGCCAAGGTTGAGGCTGAACTTGACGCCGAGCGACGCTCCACCGCCGAGAAGGCTCGCTCGCAGGAGGAGTTCGAGAAGACCCTGCGCGAGCAGTTCCGTAACCTCGCCACCGATGTCCTGAGCGAGCAGAGCCGCCTTTTCAAGGAGGACAACCGCGAGTCTATTGATATCATCCTTAAGCCATTCAAGGACAATATCACCGACTTCCGCACCCGCGTTGAGGCTATCTACACCCAGCAGACCGAGCAAGGCGGTGCGCTGAAGAAGGAGTTGCAGACGCTGATGGATCTCAACCAGCGAATCACCGCCGAGACCACCAACCTCACCAACGCACTGAAAGGCAACTCAAAGGTGCAGGGCGACTGGGGCGAGATGATTCTGGAGAGCATCCTCGACAGTTCAAACCTCATTCAGGGCATCCACTACGACACGCAGTACAATATCAAAGACGAAGAGGGCCACAACCTCCGCCCCGATGTTGTATTGCATCTACCTAACAAAAAGAAGATTATCATCGACTCAAAGGTTTCGCTTACGGCCTATGTAAACTATGTCTCTGCCAACGATGAGGCGGAGCGCAAAGTGGCTATGGCGGCACATATCGCATCCGTTCGCCAGCATGTCAAGGAACTCGGCGCAAAGAGTTATCAGCAACTCCTCCAGTCGCCCGATTTCGTGATTATGTTCGTACCAAACGAGCCCGCGTTCCTCGATGCACTCAAGGAGGACAACACCATCTGGAGCGATGCCTATGAGAAGAAGGTTATCATCTCATCACCCACAAACCTCTTCGCCCTGCTGAAGATTGTCGATGATTTGTGGCGTCGCGAGGAGCAGAATAAAAATCACAAAAAGATTCTCGACGAGAGCGTAAGACTCTACGAGCAACTCCTCACCTTCTCAAAACATCTTGAGTCAATCGGCTCAAACCTCGACAAGGTGAAGGAGTCATACGACAACGCCTACAAGAGTTTCCACACGGGCAACAACAACATCGTCCGCGTGGGTGAGCGCCTCCGCAAGTTGGGATTACCATCAACGAAAAAACTATCCGACAAACTCATTGAGTTGAGCGACGAGGGTGCAGAGGATGATGACACAGATAATGCATTGCAAGAAGTAAACACACCTAACAAATTGGTAGCCAATGAATAAAGATTACATATTTTGGCAGCGTCTGGACTCGCTGCTTGAGCGCTCACACATAGTCATCGACCGCCCCAAAGGCTCTACACATCCACGCTTCCCCGAGATAGTTTATGCGCTGAACTACGGCTATTTAGATGGCACTACCTCAACCGATGGTGAAGGTCTTGATGTATGGCTCGGCACCGACCCTGCCCAAAAGTTAGATGCCGTAATTTGCACTGTCGATTTAGACAAAGGCGATGCCGAGATGAAACTGATGGTCGGCTGCACCGCCGAGGAGAAGGCCTACATCGAGCGCTTCTACAACGAGTACCCCGATATGGGCGCAAAAATCATCAATCGTGAGTAGGTCGAAACCCGTTGCATAAGAGCAAATTAGTGAACAAATATGAGAGTAAAGTGCATAAAAATTACATATTAACACCCTCAATATTTGGAATAACCTCACTTTTTTGTTATATTTGTGTCGTACAACAAGTATTAATTTAACACTTTTTGACTATGAAGAAACTTATTTTGGCGTCAATTTTCTGTTTGTTCGCCGTTGCATCATTTGCACAGAAGAATGCGTTGGGTCTCCGCGCTGGAGCAGGTACAGAGTTGCAGTATGAGCGTTTCCTCAACTCTGGTAATGTATTGAAGGTAAATGCTGGTATGTTCGATTTCGACGGCAGCTTCTTCGGTACAGTAGTTCACAACTGGGAGGTTTTGAACTGGGGTGGCTCTGACAACTGGTTCTTGCAGTTGGGTGTTGGTGGTTCTGTAGGTCTCTACAACAATGGCGAGACTGGCGACATCAATGTTGGTGTATCAGGTAACGCTGCTGTGGGCTATCGCTTCGCTGGCGCTCCTATCTCGTTGGCTGTTGATTATCGTCCTACCGTGCTCTTCTTGCACGACGCTTGGGGCAAGGGCTTCGGCAACTGGGGTTTGAGCTGCGTATTCCACTTCTAAACGCACACAACAACAAAAGTAAATGGGTTACCCGCCAGGGTAGCCCATTTTTTTATAATGACAGCAAAGCCATCGCTTATATCTCCAATATTATTCGGAATATTATTTGGGTCAATTCTAATTTAGACTATACTTCACTCGAAAACATAATACCAAGAATAGAATTTGTGATAGTCGTCACTTGACTCCTCTTTTATCCAATTCGACTCATTAAAGATTGATGTTTCCTCGATATTGTTCACATCCAATGTCCACAAAAGGCTGTCTGTCGGGGATGTGAGAATAGAGATTGTCGGGAAAAGATATTGTAACTCTCCTGACTCGTGCTGATAATCTGAATAAGCAATAACATCCAGAAAAGGCTCCCAGCCCGCCTTAACCAACTTCTGCCAGTAGTTTGACCTCTCATCCCACGACGAGCCTGAGACACAAACCGTATCACCAACCGAAATATCGTATTGATAATGTAGTCTTCCACTAAAAGAGTAGGACTTGAATGTAATATCGGTTTCTGCTCTATTGATGATATATGCACGCCCTTCATTTTTAGGATTCAACGCCCATTCGGGGTCGCACGATGTGAACAACATCGCAAACAACAGCAATATAATGACCCGTTTCATCTTACCCTTTACAGCATTTTTTGAAACAACAATTCATCAAGAGCGCCATCTGGCGTTAATATCCACTCCTTGCGGCGGCCGCACTCGGTGTAGCCTGCGCGGGTGAAGAGTTGCTGGCTGGCGAGATTATCTTCCGTTACACTGCACCATAATTGCTTCAGGTGCAACACCTCGCGGGCGTACCACTCGACTGTCGAGAGAGCATCCAGCGCATATCCCTTGCGGCGAAAAGCGGGGTCAATTATGATGCCCACGCCCATGCGGAGGTTCTGCGGGTCGAACTCGAACAAATCGACAGCACCGACCACCTCGCCCGAGCGCGACTCCACGACCAGACGCAGTTGGCGGGTGGCGTAGATATCGAACTGCTGTTCCTCGATAAGTCGGGAAAGCATATGGCGAGAGAACGGAGCCAAAGTTCCGCTCACTCGCCACACTGCGATATCATTCTCCCAGCCATACATCGCGTCGAGGTCAGAGGGCTCCAACGCCCTCAAACGACATATACGACCTTCGATGTTCATCACGCGGGGGATTACAAACCGATAATCTTGTTGTGGATAAGCATCGCCACACCCCACGCATTGGCGTTCTCCGACATCTTCGACTGGCGGAACTTGGTGTCCTTATATACAAGGTTGAGCGAATACTTATTTGTAGATGACTTCAGCGGCAACATAATATAGTCGCCCGCCGCTGCGAGATTACCACCCACGATAACGGTCTCGGGGTTGAAGGTATTGATGAGGAAAGCAACCGCCTTACCCAACTTCTCGCCCACCTCCTCGATAAGTTCGATAGAGAGGTTATCATCGTTCTGCGCCGCCGCGATGATGTCATCAATATGGATGCGCTCGCCACGGTCATACTTATTGCGCAGGATGGTATTCACGCCGCTCTTAATGAGTTTCACAATCTTCTCCTCGATAGCGATACCCGACACCTCGGTCTCCAGGCAACCCTTCTTACCGCAGGCGCAGATGGTCTCGTTGTCGAAGAATGGGATGTGACCGAACTCGCCCGCAAAACCATTCTTGCCGTAGTAGAGTTTGCCGTCGATGACGATACCGATAGCCACACCACGACCCAGGTGGAGGTAAATCACATCGCTGTCGGCCTTCGACTTACTGCAATTATACTCGGCGTAGCAACGCGCGCGGGTGTCATTCTCGAGCAACACGCGAATCTTCACGCGGTTCTGGATGATGTCACGCAACGACTCGTCGTTGGATGTAAAGTAGGCGTAACTGCGACCCGTCTCGGGGTTCACGCGACCCACGATAGAGACTCCCAAGCCGAGAATCTTGCCGCGGTCGATGCCACACTCGTTAATAAAATTCTCAATATTCGAGCAAATCTTCTCGAGGCACTGTGGGCGGTTCTGCAACTCAAATGATGAGTCGATAACCTCCTTGATGATATTGTTCTGAAGGTCGGTGATGACAAATGTCATATTGTCACGCGCCACATTCACGCCCGCGAAATAGATTGCCGAGTTAGCCAAACCGAAGACATTGGGTCTGCGACCGCCAGGGGTCTCCACCTTACCCAAGTCATTGACGATATTATCCTCGATGAGTTCCTGCACCAGTTTGGTGATTGTAGGCACGCTGATGTGCAGTTCCTTGGTCAATTCCGAGAGAGTACATTCGCCATTGACTGCCATATAGGCGATGATATTGCGCTTGATGATGTTGTTCTTGTGCGTAATACCCTTGAGCTGCGGATTGGGCTCAATGTTAAAAAATTCTGCTAAAGATGACATATTACATTATTGAGGATTATTATTATCACTTTCACAAATATAAATACTTTTACACAAAAAAGCAATAGATTTTTTAATTATTTTACGATATTTATAAAAATTACCACTTTTAAGGGTGCGTTTACGCGAATAAATATATCCCCAAAGCAGAATAAACGGCATTTATTTGTATATATCGCCACATTTTTTTAACTTGCAATCGAGAAAATAGTATCTAAAATTGAAACCGTAAGACTATGAGAAAGAGCATTTCATTTCTACTTGCCATATTTGCATTTGTGGCGGTAGTACCAGCATTTGTTGCTTGTGAGAACGAAGATGAAGATATTAAGCAAGGACCTCAAATTACATTGACCACCAATATGGAGGTTGGTGATGCAATCATTTTAAGGTTTAACAGAGATAATCGACCTACTGAAGTTATCGGTGCGGAAAAGATTTACGAAACTTTGGTTGATATGGATGGAGGCATCTTTGAGTCTTGGTGTGTTGATATTACATATAAGATAACATCTCAAACCATAGTCTTAAAAGGAAATATTGCCAGCCTTCGTTGTCGAGGCAATGAATTGGTAGGCTTGGATGTGAGCAGATGCCCTGGGTTAAGTCTTCTTCAATGTGATTACAACCAATTGACGACATTGAATGTAAGCAACAATCCAAAATTAGAATACCTCAGTTGTGACGACAATCAATTGACACAGTTGGATGTAAGCAACAACCCAGAATTGGCAGTATTACATTGTGACGACAATGAGCTATCATTATTGGACATAAGCAAAAACGCAAAGTTAGAGATATTATCTTGCGCCAACAATAAACTTACCTCTATAAATGTAAGCAATAGTTCTTGGTTGTATCATATTGATTGCCACAACAATAAGATTAAGGCAGCAGAGATGTCAAAAATAATCAAGGTTCTGCGAGATTGGAGATACGAAGTTATCTGGCATTACCTCGGCTATTCCCCAGGCTTTGCCTCTATATACGCTGTATCAACTAATGGTGACGACGGGAACGAAATATCGGAGGCTGATGTCAAAATTGCCGAAGATAAGAATTGGAAGTTTAGATAAAACACCATAGATTTTCCCTCAATCTACGGATTGGGGGATTTTTTTGCATTATTCCCTATGCCTTCCAAAGATACGCCCCGAGGGTCGCTATCCACCTGAAAGACAATACCTCAAACCGCCCTACTTCTCCGCCGAAAATGCCACAATTTGGAATTTTGCACTTTACGATTTATCTTTGCCAGCGAAAATTAGAGTTTGTCGCGAGCTCGCTTAAATTTAATAGACTATGAAACACGCTTATGTTTTCCCAGGTCAGGGCGCACAGTTCTCTGGTATGGGAAAGGAGTTGTACGAAAACAACGCCGAGGCAAAGGCTCTTTTTGAGCAGGCAAATGAGATTCTCGGTTTTCGTATTACCGACATTATGTTTGAGGGCTCTGCCGACGACTTGAAGCAGACCAAGGTTACACAGCCAGCCGTATTCCTCCACTCGGTGATTCTGGCGAAGGTGCTGGGCGCAAAGCCCGATGCCGTTGCAGGTCACTCGCTGGGTGAGTTCTCGGCGCTGGTGGTCGCAGGCGCACTCTCGTTTGAGGATGGTTTGCGTCTGGTGGCAAAACGCGCTATGGCGATGCAGAAGTGCTGCGAGAATCAGCCAGGAGGTATGGCGGCAATCCTCGCTTTGGAGGATGAGGTTGTCGAGAAGGTGTGCGACGAGATTGAGGGCGTAGTGGTTGCAGCCAACTACAACTGCCCAGGTCAGTTGGTCATCTCGGGTGCAGACGAGGCGGTGGATGCCGCTTGCGAGAAGTTGAAGGCGGCTGGTGCGCGTCGCGCAATGCGTCTGCCCGTGGGTGGCGCGTTCCACTCTCCACTGATGGAGGCGGCTCGTGCAGAATTGGAGCAGGCTATTGCCGAGGTTGAGTTCCACGCTCCTGCGTGCCCAATCTACCAGAATGTAGATGCACAGCCACAGACCGACCCCGAGCAGATTAAGGCAAATGTGATTGCACAACTTACCGCCCCAGTGCGTTGGACACAGATTTCACGCAATATGATTGCTGATGGCTTCGAGAAGTTCACAGAGTTGGGTCCTGGCGCTGTGTTGCAGGGCTTGATTAAGAAGGTGAGCGCCGACGCCGATGTGGAGTCAAAGGCTACGATGTAGGTCGAGAGAATACATTATATTTGAAAGAGGTTGCCCATGTTTGTGGGCAACCTCTTTTATTCTTCTGCTGTTATTCGGCGGTAGGCCGACCAGGCGACGGCATAGTTGTAGCGAGCGGTGATGGCATTGGTATAAATCTGTATCCAACTCAACTGCGCCTGTAGGACATCGAGCACAGTGGCCTGACCCTCCTGATAGGAGAAGTTGGAGATGGAGAGGTTTTCGCTGGCTATATCGACATTCTTTAGCGACGACTGCATCTGCGAGAAACTACTCACAAGGGCGCTCCAGCCGTCAGCCTCCTCGCGGGAAATCTGGACATACAACTGCTCAAGTTGCACCTCTTTACGCTCCACATCGCGCCGAGATGAGGCTACCGCGTGGCGGCGTTCACGCCAATGGAATATCGGCACCTTCACACCCACCACCAGGCCGCCATCGAGGTAGGTCTTGCCCGCGGCATTGGGTGAATAGGTCTGCCACGAACCGCTCACGCCCGCCGAGACCGAGGGGTTATAGGCCGACTGCGCCACCTTCACGCCATACTCCGCCGAGAGAATCGAGCGACGCGCCTCCTGCACATCGGGGCGGCGCTCGGCGATGTAATCCACCGAGGCACGCAAGGGTTGCGCCAGCGAATCGACGATTGAGGAGGTGAGCACCACGCCGAGGGTATCAACCTCGCGACGCAGATTATTGAAGCGGTGTAGCGCCACCTCGTAATTGTTCTGCGAGACGATGAGCGAATATTCGGCATCACTCAATCGCGCCTCGACCTGCAACAAATCGCCCTTGGCGACATAGCCCTCGCGATAGCGCTCCTGCACCACATCGTAGAGCGAGCGGATAAGCGAGACATACTCGACCGTCGCCGCCTTGTAGAGTTGCATCGCCGAGAGCATCCAGTAGGCATCATCGGCAGAGAAACGCACATCGAGCGCCATCTGTTCCTCGCGCTGCAATGCCGCCTCATAATTCACCAGCGACTGGCGGTAGGCGGCACGCACCCGACCACCCGCATAGATGGTCTGCTCAATGCGAGGCTCAACGCGGAAGCCCCACAAGTCAGCATCGCCACTGCGGCGAAAATCGGTCGTAAAACTGCCGTCAGCCGAGAGCGAAGGGAGAAAGCCAGTGCGCTCCTTCTCGCTCACGGAGAGCAATTTATCGGACTCCAAACGACTATCCATCAACTCCAGACTGCGACTCATAACCTGCTCGCGATACTCCTCGATGGAGATTTGCGCCTTGGCAGCCGCCGCGCCCAGCACAAGCGAAAACAATATAAAAATGGCTCTTTTCATAACTTTCTACGCATTACTTTTCACCTTATGCACCATCGTATAGACCACGGGTAGGACAACCATAGTCAAGAGCGTCGCGATAAGCAGACCACCCATAATCGTCGCCGCCATACTCGCAAACAGAGAGTCAAAGAGTAGCGGCACAAGCGCCAGAATGGTCGTCACCGAGGCGAGCACCACTGGCTGAAGTCTGCTCTCGGCGGCACGCACCACCGCCTCGCGGGGCGCTACCCCACTCGCCTGCAACTCGCGGATGGCATCGAGCAAAATCACTCCATTCTTCACATTCATACCAACCAAGCCCAAAAGACCCAGCAGCGAGAAGAAGTCGAACTGGTTGCCCGTAACAAGCAGCCCCAACACCACGCCGATGAAAATCAAGGGCGTCATCAGCAGGATGATAATCGGGTCGCGGTAGTTGTCAAACAGAAGAATGAGCACGATGAAAATCAGCACCAGCGCAAGTGGCAAGTTCTTCGCAAGGGCGCGGTTGGACTCCTCCTGCGACTCCTGCTCGCCAAAGATTTTCATCTCATAGCCGCTCGGCACACGCACCTCCTCGCGCACACGCCGCTTTAGGGCATCCAGCACACGAATAGCATTCGCGCCCTCTGCGGGGTCGCACTGCGCCTTGATAACTCGCTGACGGTTATAGCGTTTCACCACGCCCGCGCGATAGTCGAGGTCGAAGCGGCTACTCGCCTGCTCGATGGAATAGACATTGCCACTCTGCGAAAAGAGCGGGATGGAGCGCAGATAGGAGAGGTTGTAATCCATCGCATCGTCATCCTTCAGTAGGATGGGCAGCACCTCGTCGCCACGGCGGAACTCACCGAGCGGATAGCCATCTGTGGCGAGCGTAATCCACTGCGCCATACGACTGCGTCCCACGCCAATGCGCTGACCCTTGATTTGCGAGTAGATGGGTAACCAGGTGGGCACGCGGTTGCCCCAACTATTGCGGACATTCTCAACATCCTCCATCTCCCACATCAGCGCCTCGACCTGATGCGTGAGGCGCATAAGAGTATCGACATTCTCGCCCACAAAACCAATCTCAATCGTGGCATCGGGCACAGGCGATAGTTTGAAAAGCGACGAGCGCAGCCACACATCGGGATACTCCTCGTTCACATAGCGGTTAAAGCGCTGACGCACAGCATCGCTCTGGCGCTTATCGCGCACCTCAACCAACAGATTACCGAAGTTGGGGCGCAGGGCGACGCTACCGCTTGCAAGGTAGTAGCGCAAGGGGGTTGAACCCGCCGTAGAGGATACTCGCACCACCTCGGGTTGCTCGCGCAGCCAGCGGCTCATACTATCAATATTGCGTTGTGTGGACTCTATATCGTAGCCCTCGGGCAAAATCACATCAGCGCGAAAATAGGGCTTGTCGAGTTGCGGAAAGAAGTTCTGGGGCATAGCACCCATAACGAGCACAGCGCCCACAAACAGCGCCACAGCGCCCGCCACGACCCATCCTCGGCGGTCGAGGGCACGCGAAAGCATACGACCAAACCAGGCGTAGCGCTCCTTGTCTGCCGCCCCACTCTTCTGCGACATCAACCGCACGCCAAACATCGGCACCTGCGTAAGCGAGAGAAGCCAACTTAACAGCAGCGAGAGTGTGATGACCACAAACAACGGCTTCACTATCTCGGCAACCGACGAGGGGGCGAGATACAACGGCAGAAACGAGAAGATAGCAATCACCGTCGCACCCAGCAGTCCCCACCGAGGTCGCTTTGCGCCCAAGAGGAATGACTGAATTACATCTGTGCCGCCAGCGAGCGACTTCTGCGCGTTGTCGGTCACAACGATTGCGTTATCTACCAGCATACCCATAGCGATGATAAAGCCCGCCAGCGAGGTGCGGTTGATACCCTCACCCATAAGGTACATACAGAGCATCGTGCCGCCGATTGTAAAGATGAGCGACGAGCCAATCACCACGCCGCTACGCAGACCCATAGCAAGCATAATGAGCAGGATGACTATCGCCACTGACTCCAGCACATTGAGCATAAAACTGAAGTTCGCCTCGCGCGCAATCTCATCCTCGGGATAGAGCGCGACAATCTCCATACCCACTGGCATCTCCGCTTGCAAGTGCTCCAGCACCTCGCGCACATCTGCACCCAGACTCACCACATCGGTCTCCGCCTCGGATGAGATACCCACGCCCACAGCGCGCTTGCCGTCCACCCGCATAAGGGTCTGGGGAGGTGTGGCGTAAGATTGTTCGATGCGCGCCACATCGCCCAGGCGAAACTGGCGGCCATCGGGCGCTATAAGCAACTGACTGGCAATATCTTCAATGGTTTTATACACGCCCGTCTCAAGCACAATCACGCGCTCCTCGCCCGCCTGAATATTGCCCGTATTGACAACCGTATTCTGTTGCGAGATAATGCCCTGAATCATATCGGGCGTGATGGAGAAGTTGGTAAGTGCCGAGCGCGTGAGGTAGATGTTGATGACGGGTTGCTGCTCGCCCATCAGCGCCACCTTCTGCACACCCTCCACAGTCACCACCTGACGCTTGATGCGCTGCGCCCAGTCGCGAATCTCGCTCCACGAGAAGCCCTCGTCGGCGACCAGACCATAGTAGAGTCCATATACATCGCCGAAAT
Organism: Alistipes sp.; assembly: GCA_017555805.1. Lineage (GTDB taxonomy): Bacteria > Bacteroidota > Bacteroidia > Bacteroidales > Rikenellaceae > Alistipes. The sequence goes on from JAFZFR010000103.1 coordinate 17,310, forward strand.
CATCCTCCACCACCACAGCACCCGCGCCCGCAGGCAACAAGGGCGTGATGTCGGTCACCTTGCGGCGCAGTTCATCCCACAACTGGG
>JAFZFR010000001.1 GCA_017555805.1 Alistipes sp.
AGAAGGAGATCCTTCCTAAGTTGCGTCGTGCACAGCTCATCAACAGCACAGACATCAAGGGTAAGACTGACGATGAGATGGCTGCTTTGATCAACTCTGGTCGTCTTGACGAGCTTACAAACGAGGAGTTGCTCTACATGGCAGAGAGCGTGTTGGATGACAACAAGGCAAAGGCTGCTGTTTTGGAGTACACTGCAAAGAAGTTCAACGATGCTCGCGCTTACAACAACCTCGGTGTTGTTTTGGCACAGATCGGCGAGAAGGCTGCTGCTTTGACTGCATTGGAGAAGGCTGCACAGCTCGGTTTGAACAACAACGAGCTCAACAGCAACCTCGCATTGGCTAACCTCGCTAACGGCAATGTAACAAAGGCTCAGCAGTACGCTGCTGCTGCAGACTCAAAGACAAAGTCATTGATCGCTGCTGCACAGGGTAGCTACAGCGCTGCTGCTTCTACATTGGAGGGTTACAACGCTGCTGTTGCTAACACTTTGAACAACGACCTCGCTGCTGCAAAGAAGGCTATCGCTTCAGAGACTACAGCAAAGGCTGACTACCTCCGCGCAGTTATCGCTTCTAAGGAGGGTGACTTGGAGACAGCAAAGGCTCAGCTCAAGAGCGCGATTGCAAAGGATGCTACTTTGGCTGCAAAGGCTGCAAAGGATGTAAACCTTGCAAACTTGTTCGCAAGCGGTTTCAAGTTGTAATTCAAGCGACTTAAACGATAAAAACTGCCCGACTTTCAAAGGTCGGGCAGTTTTTTTGCTATAAAACGCCGTACCTTAATAATATATTCTTATCTTTGCATAAAGCAAACACCTTGAATTATGGAATATGCCAACCATCTAAACGAGTACGGGGCTGCCCCCACAGCCGAGCAGGTTGCCCAGGAGGTAGCATCACTGCGCGCATTGTCAAAGGATAACTGCAACGCCGAGGTATATAAATTCTGCTTCTCGGCTATCGACCTCACCACGCTGTCGCCCTGCGACTCGGCGGAGTCGGTTGCGGCCTTCGCACGCCGCGCGGCGGAGTTCTCGCTCGACTATCCCCACATCCCAAATGTAGCATCAATATGCGTCTATCCACCATTCGTGGAGACCGTAGGTCTTGAGATTGACGCCACTCCACTGCGTATCACAAGCGTTGCGGGAGGCTTCCCTTCGTCGCAGACATTCCTTGAGGTAAAGATGCTGGAGGTGGCTATGGCGATTGAGAATGGTGCCGACGAGGTGGACATCGTGCTGAATGTAGGCAAGATTCTTGAGGGCTCGCTCGACGAGGCGGCAAACGAGATTGAGGTGTTGCGCGAGGAGTCGGAGGGTGCTACGCTGAAAGTTATCCTCGAAACTGGCGCATTGAAGACCCCTGAACTTATTCGTCAGGCTTCACTCTTGGCAATGCAGGCGGGCGCTGATTTTATCAAGACCTCAACGGGCAAGATTGATGTGGCGGCGACACCAGAGGCTGCGGTTGTGATGTGCCACACCATCAAGGACTTTTACGCAAAGAGCGGTCAGCAGATTGGGTTCAAGGCGGCGGGCGGTATTCGCACAGCGGAGGATGCGGCACTCTATTACACTATCGTAAAGGAGATTTTGGGCGAGGAGTGGCTCACCACTGACCTCTTCCGCATCGGCGCATCGTCGGTAGCAAACAACCTACTCTCGGCAATCGAGGGCACAGAGGTGAAGTATTTCTAACGAAGTAAACACAAACGCAATAAAAAAGGATGGCTACCAAAGCCATCCTTTTATTATATATAGGTATCTCTACACCTACTCTACCTTAATGGTATGTTCGTGTATAGTCGCTCCCTCAAGATTCTTCACCACCAACTTTATCGCGCTCTTTGTCACCTTAACCTCCACGCGGTCGTTGTTGCTATTCACAAGTATTGGGAACTCGTTGCCGTCAATGCTACCCTTCTCGCGGAAACTATATGCGTGGTTGTGACCGCTCAACATCACATCAATGCCAGCCTCATTCAGCACGGGCAGAAGCAGGCGCTTGAGTTCGTTGTTGCCCCACCAGCCAGCACTCTTCTCGAATGGGATGTGCATCAGGGCAATCTTCACGGGCGCTGACTTAAACTCTTCGGTCGAGGTCGCCTTTTTCAACCACTCGGCAATCTGCTCACGGTAGGCATCGTAGGCTGCTGTGCCACCATACTCAATATCCGAATCGGGCTTATCCTCGCCACAATCAACCACTACAAATGCCGCAGGTCCGTGTACGAAAGAGTAGGATGGCGTGCCTGTAGATGATGGAAAGAGATTCATAAACTCGCTATAACCAGGTCCGCGTGCCTCGTGATTTCCGCGGACATAGACGATAGGGAAATCTGACGAGAAGTTCTTTGACGCGCGGGTCATAAAGTCCTTTTCGATGTCGGCAATCGAGCCCATAAAACTTGCCATATCGCCGTTGAAGACAACGAAGTCGGGCTTCGCCTCGGGGATACCCTTGGTGTGGGTGTCCATCACATCGTCGCGACCGTGAATGTCGTTAATCATCGTGAACGAAATCTCCTCCTTGCTCTTGTCGAATGTGCGAACGGCAAAAGGCTTGCGAGTATAGACATTGCTTGCGGTCACTCTACCCAGCGGAATTGGGCTTGGGCCTCTATCGTCGATACACTGCTGGAAGAGGCGGTAACGATATACCGTACCTGGCTTGAGATTGGTCAGGCGGATGTGGTGCACCTCCGACACGATGTGGCGACCGAGGAAGTCCTCATAGAACTTTGGGCGCTCCACCGCATAGAACGACGAGCCATCGTCGGGAGCGACCTCAACCCAGCCCATACAGCGCGATGTGGATGTCCAGACGATGGTCATCTCATTCTCGCCCACAGCCGTAACCCAAGGACCGCACTTGATGTCGGCCGTCTTTGGCAATTCGTCAGCAACAGCCACCAGCGAGGCAACCGCCGCCACGATTAATAACATAAATCTCTTCATATTGGTTCGTTTTAGGTTTTTTCAGGTTTTTCTTTGGGGCTACTCCTGCTCGGCTGGCTCCTCGGCTGGCTCCTCGGCTGGCTCGGGAACCTCGGCAGCATCTGCGCCCTCATCAGCCACAGTCTGCTCACCTGCAAGGCTATCCTGCTGCTCAACGACAGGCGTCTCGGCAGACTCTCTCTGCTCCTCGGCGCTCTCCTGGGCTGCACCACGCACAGCAAATGAGAAGGCATCCTCGGGCAACATGCTCTCATAAGAGCCTGCGCCCAGTGCCACAAATGCGATGACCGCAATCACCGCCACGGTAAAAAGTGTTCCTATAACTCTCTTAATCATAACTCTGATGTTTGCTCCCCACCCTGCTCGTTAAGCAAGTCGATTGACTTTAAGAGCACATTGTCGATAGGGATGATATTGTAATAAAAACCGTTATCTTCGAGCACCGTATTACGACCGATGTAGGCCCTCAACTGCGCCTCGATAATCTTACGCGAGCGGGTAATGTCGCGCTGCACAGGCTTCACGCCCTTCTGCGCCGCATATCTCACAAAGTCCTGCAACAGCGTCTTGTCGGCATCGAGCAGAGCCGTAAGGTCCGCCATCGTCTGCACCTTGTTGAGCGCCTCGCGATGCTTGTCGGCATACTCGATGGTGTAACGATAGAGGATATTTCTTCCCGACACCTCCATATAGTATTTGGTCATATCCAGCGTGTCCATCGGGATGAATACATCGGGCATAATACCGCCACCGCCATAGACAACCTTCCCCTTTGGCGTTGTGTACTTCAGCGAATCGGCAAAGTGGATGCTGTCCGCCGAGAAGAATTCGTTGTTGTTGTAGCGATGCACCAAATCCAAATCGTACTCCTCCTGATGACCATTCTCGTATGGCTTCTGTATTGAGCGACCCGTAGGCGTGTAGTAGCGCGCAATGGTGAGTCGCAGAGCCGAGCCATCGCTATATGGCACCTGCTGCTGCACAAGACCCTTGCCAAACGAGCGGCGACCGACAATCGTGCCGCGGTCGTTATCCTGCACCGCACCCGCCAAAATCTCGCTCGATGATGCGCTGCTCTCGTCAATCAAAATCACCAGACCGAGGTCTGTCGCCGAGCCCTGACCGTCGCTGTAATCCTTCATCTGCTCGCCGTTGCGGTCCTCGGTATAGACAATGAGGTTGCCCGCAGGCAGGAACTCGTTGGCAATCATAATAGCCTGGTCGAGGAAGCCACCCGAGTTACCGCGAAGGTCGAAAATAAGGCTCTTCATACCCTGCGCGCGCAACTCCGCCATAGCACGCATCAACTCCACATAGGATGTGCGGGCAAACTGCGAGAGGCGTATGAAACCCACCTTGTCGTTAATCATAAACGACGACTCGATGCTCTTGATTGGAATGGCGTCACGCACCACTGTGATATCGACCAACTCATCCACACCCTGACGCTTGAGCGAGAGTTTCACCTCACTGCCGCGCTTACCGCGCAGACGCTTCACGATGTCGTTCTGTGGCATCTTAACGCCCGCCACCAGCGTGTCGTTCACCTGAATGATGCGGTCGCCTGCCACCACGCCCGCCTTGGCACTTGGGCCGTTAGGAATGACGCTCAAGACGATGACCGTATCGGTTGCTGCGTTGAACATCACGCCAATGCCGTCAAACTCACCCTCCAGCGGCTCATTTATCTCCTGCATAAGGTGCGCTGGGATATACTCCGAGTGGGGGTCGAGTTCCTTCATCATAAGTGGAATAACCAACTCCGTCAAAGAGTCCATCGAGATGGAGTCCACAAACTTGTTCTCCACCAGCATACAGGTCTGCATCAACTTGTTTGGCGTGGTCAGACCCGCACGGCTGATGAACGAGCGCAGTTGCGTCTCCGCCTTGTTGCGCCCAACAAACTGACCGAGCAATATTCCGAGTACAATTCCCACCGCCAGAACGAGTGGGAATATGATAGTGTGCTTTGAATTTCTATACATATCTTACCGCTTAATACTCCTTTCAGTCGCAATTGATATACCAAACTGCGCCCGAGGAAAAGCCTTTTAGACTACTTATTCTTGAATGTGTAAGAGAAACCGAATGTCAAGGTCGATTGCATACGAACTTTGTCAGAGCGAGCCTTGTCGTACTGCAACTCATAGTAGAACGAACTGGTCACATACTTGGCAATCTTGATATTAATCCAGTTCTTCCAGCCCACCGTAGGGTGCAACTCGATGTGGCGAGGCTGTGCCGTAGGGGCAACATCAATCTTACCCTCCTCGAAGCGACGCTTGTCGGCCATATAGTCGTAGTAACGGCGAATCTTCGCGTGGTTCATCACATTGGTAATCCAACCGTAGTAGGAGATAATCTCGGTCCTGTAGTTAAACCAGCCAGTCTTACCCCAGGTGCGGTTGAAGTTGATGTTAATCTGCGAACCGCCAGAGAATGTGGCGTGCTTGTCGATATCCACACCGAAGTAGTTTGTTGCGCCTCGGCTCTCATACAACTCGCGCAGGTCATCGCTATATACGAGTGTACCGCTTGTTGAGAGGGCGTTCAACGAGATTGTCACCGGGAACTTTGGCTTACCTGTGTTGTAGGTGAAACCCAACGAAATAGAAACCGATGCTGGGGCGAGGAACGATGATGTGAGGTTCACATCCTCCTGCGCCGTACGCGACTGATAACTGCGCGTGAGCTGGCTACTGATACGACCAGTGGCACTATACGCCCAGCGGTCGTTAATCTTGCGGGCGGGCTGTGTCTGGAACCAGAACTGATCGACATTCTTGAACCACACGCCCTTGCGAACGGTCTCCTCCTCCTCTTGAACATCCACGCGGATACTGTTGTAACCCATACGCACCTCACCCGAGTTTGTCACCGAGAAGAGGTCCTTGGCATAGCGGTGGTTGAGGTTAATCCACGCCAAGACAGAGAAGGTGTTGTCGCCACCCCACGCCTGGTTGGCTGCCCACATCGAGCCCTGGAGGTTGTAACCTATCGAGAGGGTGTTGCGCTGCTTGCGAAGGCGTTTGCGCTCGAGGCGGTCGCGTGCCTCGCTGTCGTAGTCAGTCGAGGTCTTGATGTTCTTCATATTGCTGCCACTGAACTTAATCTGCTCCTGCAACGACTTATGCTTCTCGTCGAGCGAGAACTGCGCCCAAGCAGCAGAAGTGCAGAACATCATAGCCAACATTGAAAGTATAACTTTTCTCATAACCTTAAAAACTCTTTTTGTCCTGATTTTTACTCCATAAATTCAAGGAACAAAGTTAGCGATTTTTCGGTAAAATATATTACTTTTGTAAGACATATTTAACCTCATTGAACAATGAAATATTTTGGTGCACATGTAAGTGCTTCGGGCGGCGTGGAAAATGCGCCCCGAAATGCACACGAGATAGGAGCGACGGCGTTTGCGCTCTTCACGAAAAACCAACGCCAGTGGGCTGCGCCAGCGCTCACCGCGGCACAGATTGACGCCTTCCGCGAGGCGTGTGAGAAGTATGGCTATGCGCCACATCAGATTCTGCCGCACGACAGTTACCTCATCAACCTCGGTCACCCCGAGGCGGAGGGGTTGGAGAAGTCGCGCGCGTCGTTCATCCACGAGATGCAGCGTTGCGAGGCGCTGGGTCTTGACCGACTGAATTTTCACCCAGGCAGCCACCTCAAAAAGATTTCCGAGGAGGAGAGCCTCAAGTTAGTTGCCGAGTCAATCAACATCGCCCTTGACAAGACTCACGGTGTGACGGCCGTTATCGAGAACACTGCGGGTCAGGGTTCAAACCTCGGCTACGCGTTCTGGCACTTGGCGTATATCATTGACCGCGTGGAGGATAAGTCGCGTGTGGGCGTATGCCTTGACACCTGCCACTCATTCGCTGCGGGCTACGACCTCTCAACCGAGGAGGGTTGCGAGAAGGTATTTGCGGAGTTTGAGCGTGAGGTAGGTTTTAACTATCTGCGAGGTATGCACCTTAACGATGCGTTGAAGGGTGTTGGTAGCCGCGTGGACCGCCACTCGCCTATGGGTGAAGGCTTTTTGGGTATCACGCCGTTCCGCTACATCGCCCGCGATGCCCGCTTCGATGGTATTCCGCTCATTCTGGAGACCCCCGACGAGGCTCGCTGGGCAGAGGAGATTGACCTGCTAAAGAGTTTCGCCGAGGAAAAGTAAAGCAATAGGGTTGCCCGCTTGGGCAACCCTACATTTTTATAATCTATCCAAACATTTCTTGATTATTCTCACACTATCCTTAATCTCGGCATCGGTGATGACCAGCGGTGGTGAGATACGGAAGGCGGTGTCGCAGTAGAGGAACCAGTCGCTCAGGATACCCTCCGCGATAAAGAGGTCAATCAAGCGATAGAGTTTCGACGCCTCGCCCAACTCAACCGCCAGCAGCAGACCGCTGCGGCGTATCTCCTTCACTGCGGGGTGGTCGGCGAGCAACTCCTCGTAGAGTGCGCCCTTGCGCTCGACATCCTCCACAACCTTGTTATCCTGCAAGAACTTCATCGCCGCCAAGCCCGCCGCACAGCATACGGGATGACCGCCGAAGGTCGTGATGTGACCCAGCACTGGGTCGTGGGTCAATGTGGACATAATCTCCTGACTTGATATAAACGCGCCGAGCGGCATACCGCCACCCAACGCCTTCGCAAGGCATACGATGTCGGGCGTCACGCCATACTTCTTCATCGCGAACATCTCGCCCGCGCGACCCATACCAACCTGAATCTCATCGAAGATAAGCAACGCGCCCACCTCATCGCAACGCTTACGCAGAGCCTGCAAGTACCCCTCTGCGGGCACTCTCACGCCCGCCTCGCCCTGCACTGGCTCACACAACACACACGCCGTGCGCTCGGTAATCTGCTCAAGGTCGGCAAACGAGTTGAACTCAATAGCCTTCGTGTCGGGCAACAATGGGCGGAAGGCGCACTTCCACTCCTCGCCCTCGGGCTGACCCATCATACTCATCGCGCCGTGGGTTGAGCCGTGGTATGCGCGGCGCATAGAAATCATCTCGGTGCGGTGGGTGTAGCGCTTCGCAAGTTTCAAAGCACCCTCGACAGCCTCCGCGCCCGAATTGAGGAAATAGACCGTATCCAACGGCTCGGGCAGAGCCTCCGCCAGACGGCGAGCGAACTCCACCTGTGGGCGCTCCACCATCTCGCCATAGACCATAATATGCATATAATCAGCCGCCTGACGCTGCACAGCCTCCACAACTACGGGGTTGGCGTGACCCACATTATTCACCGACACACCCGACACCAGGTCGTAATATGGCTTACCCTCGGGCGTATAGAAAAAGACACCCTCGGCACGCGCCACCTCGATGAGTTGCGGTGCGGGAGAGGTCTGCGCCACATGACGCAAAAACTGTTTTCTCAAAATCTCGCTCATCACAATCCAAATTTACGCTCAAGGATTCGTTCGGCATCCCTCGCCGACGACATCACCCAGCGGAACATCAACTCCTGTCGCTCCTCATCCTTCAAACGCCAGTCAATCGACTGCGAGAGGCGCATACGCTGCGAGAGCATATAGATAAGGATGGCTGCCGACGCCGACACATTCAGGCTCTCGACCATTCCACACATCGGGATACGCAGATACTCATCCGCCGAGGCGATAATCTCGTCCGACACACCCGCATGCTCCGTACCAAAGACCAGACAGAACTTTCCCTTCTCGACATCAAAGGTCTCGGGCGTGCAACTCTCGCGGTGAGGCGTTGTAGCCACGATGCGGTAGCCCGCCGCCTTGAGCGAAGCGATAGCCTCGGTGGTGGATTCGTGGCGATTGATATCGACCCACTTATCCGTACCACGCACGATGTTCACATTGGGGTTGAACTTGCAGAGTGTCTCCACAGTGTGCAGGTCCTGCACGCCAAACGCCTCGCAGTGGCGCATCAGAGCCGATGCGTTCTGCGGGTGGAAGGTGTTTTCTGTGAGGATGGTCATATAGCGCGTGCGCTCGTCAAGCGTGCAGCGCAGCACCTCGATGCGCTCCGGGGTGAGGAACTCCATCATATATTCGGTGCGAGGGGCAAACCATTCGGCATCGCGACCCTCACAATAACTCTTCAGATTATTTACGATATTTGTCATCTTCATCCATTATTTTCAGGTAACTCTCATATCGCGGATAGGCAATCTCGCCCTGCTTGACCGCCTCGACCACGGCACAGCCTGGCTCGTGGGTATGAGAACAATTATAGAAACGGCAATCGGGCAGGAAGCGCATCATCTCGGGGAAGTAGTGCGCCAACTCGGCATCCTCGATATCAATCAGGCCGAAGCCCTTGATGCCTGGGGTGTCAATGATATAACCACCCTCCGCCAGAGGGTACATAGTCGAGAATGTAGTGGTGTGCTTGCCCTTGTGGTGGCTCTGCGAGATTTCGCCAGTCTTGATATCCAGACCCTGCTCCACCGCCGCCACAAGCGTAGATTTGCCCACGCCCGAATTACCCGACAGCAGCGTGGTCTTGCCGCGCAGCAACTCGCGCACCTCCTCAATACCCTCGCCCTCGGTAGCCGACACCTCAACGATGCGATAGCCCGCGCTCTCATAGATGGCGTGGAACTCCTCCACCGCCTCGGGGTGCTCCCTCGCAAGGTCAATCTTGGCAAGGAGGATTGTTACGGGCACCTTGTATGCCTCGCAGGTAACCAAAAATCTATCGACAAACTCCGTCGCCGTAGCGGGCGAAAAGAGTGTCACGACGAGCAACGCCTGATCGACATTTGCCGCGATGATATGCGACTCCTTCGAAAGGTTAGAGGCTCTGCGAATGATATAGTTTCGGCGAGGCTCAATCGCCGAGATGACATAGCCGCCCTGCTCGTCCGCCTCGAAGCGCACCCAGTCACCAACCACCACAGGGTTGGTCGAGCGCACACCCTTCAGGCGCAACTTACCACGAATACGACACTGCAGACGCTCACCCTCGGAGAGCACCTCATACCAACTACCCGTTGATTTTAGCACCAAACCCAATCCGCTATCTGCCATAGTCTAAATATTATTTAACACATTATTAGTCAATTCATTAAAGAAGGGCGTAATCTTATCGGTCAGCCCCACCGCCGTCTCAAACCAGCGCGACTCGCCAACTATCTGCTCGCTCACGAGCGAGTAGTTTTTGTTAATCGTCGCAAACCACGAGAACGACACGCAGACCACCAGTACCATCTTAAGCGCCGAGAACAACACGCCCAGCACCACATCCATTGCGCCGAGGCCCGAGAAGCGTAACACCGCGCGCAGCAGACGACCGCCCACCGAGATGATTATCATCGACGCCACGAAGATTACCAGAAAGCCCACGATAGATGCCGACGGGCCCTCGAGGCTCAACATCACGCCCGCCTGCGCGCCAAACTTAATGGCGCAATAGACAGCCGCCGCGACCGCCACCAGCGAGATTAGTTGCAGCAGAAAACCTCTGCGCCAACCATTAAAGACCGCCCACGCCAGGGCGAGATAGATTATTATATCAAATACATTCATTAGCAAAGAGTGGTTAAAATTTAGTACAAATGTGCTCTTCTGTTCAAAATAATGTACGAAGTTAGCATATTTTTTTGATTATTCGTATATTTGCGAAAAGTAAATTGATGCAATGGGCAGCAAGCGCACGCAAGCGGTGCGGAAATGGCATTTTTTTGCGGCCCCATAAAAAGATTTTAACGATGAGACGATATATATTTTCACTTATATTTCTACTTATGAGCCTCGCGGCACAGGCGCGTGAGGTCTATTCACTCAACGACGAGTGGTTATTCTTCTTCAAGAACGATGCGAGCAGCGATGAGGCGCGCCGCGTCAATCTGCCCCACACCTGGAACCTCGATGCTCTGTGCGACCACGGCGAGTACCTGAAGACCATCGCCAACTACTCGCGCACGATGTACATCCCCCAGGAGTGGCAGGGCAAGCGTCTGTTTTTGAAGTTCTACGGTGTGCAGAGCGTGGCAGATGTATTCATCAACGGCCACCATGTAGGCGAGCACCGCGGCGGCTGGACGGCCTTCACATTCGAGATTACCGAGCGCATACGCTTTGGCGAGGATAACAAGGTGGTGGTAGTGGTGAACAACTCCTACCAGAATGATGTATTGCCCACATCTTCAGAGATTAACCTCTATGGTGGCATCTACCGCGATGTGGAGTTGATTGTGGCAGAGCAGACCACAATTTCGCCCTTGCAGTATGGTTGCGACGGCGTGCTTATCAAGCAGAACCATATCACCGAATCGACCGTAGATGCTACGGCCTCGGTCTTTGTGACAAGTTGGACAGATAAGTTGTGCGACCTCTATCTTGAGGTGAAAGACCCCGCAGGTCAAGTGATTTTCAAGCGCACCGTAAAGGAGCAGATTTTGCCCAACCAGTCTATCGACATCCCCTTTAGACTCTACGAGGCGAAGTTGTGGAGTTGCGAGGAACCAAACCTCTACACCATCAGCGTCTCGATAGGTCGCGACCACAACGACACGGTGGAGGTCACAACGGGCTTCCGCGAGATTACGGTAGAGCCAGCAACGGGACTTAAGATTAACAACAAACATCATCAGATACAGGGTGTTACGCTCTATCACGACCGCGCCGTAATCGGCAGCGCCCTCCAGCCACGCCACTACGACGAGGATATGGCTCGCGTGCGTGACATCGGCGCAAACGCCATCCGCTCGGCAACAGCGCCTCACGCCCAGCACCTCTACAACACCTGCAACGAGACGGGTATGCTGGTGTGGGTTGATACGCCATTTACACGAGCGCCCTACCTGAGCGACTTCTCGTTCTTTGCCACCGAGCGCTTCCGCGAGAATGGTATTCAGCAGTTGCGCGAGATTATCTACCAGAACTACAACCACCCCTCGATTGTGATGTGGGGTATCTACTCGCTGGTGTGGATGCGTGGCGACAACATCCTTGACTTCGTGAAGGAACTCAACCACATAGCCAAGACCCTCGACCCATCGCGCCCAACGGTGGCGTGCAGCAACCAGGATGGCGAGATTAACTTCGTGCCCGACCTGATTGTATGGCAGCAGGATTTGGGTCTGGAGCGTGGTCTGATTAACGATTTGGATATGTGGAAGGAGCGCCTCTTCAGCGAGTGGGGACATCTGCGCTCGGCGGTGGCTTATGGTGCGCCTGGCTCAATCAACCTCCAGACAAACTCAAGCCTCAAGCCCGTTGATATCGGTCCACGATGGCAGCCAGAGCGCTGGCAGACCGACTTCCACGAGGGTTATGCGCGCTATCTGGCGCAGGACAACCGCTTCTGGGGTATGTGGATAAATAATATGTATGAGTTCGGCTCGGTGCGTCACGCCGAGGGTATCTCACGCACTGGACTGGTGACCTTCGACCGCAACGACAAGAAGGACGCCTACTACCTCTACCGCGCTCTGTGGAACAAAAAAGAGCCCACGCTGCACATCTCCGACAAGCGTCGAACAGTGCGTCAGGACTCTATACAACAGATTAAATTCTACTCGTCGGTGGGCAGTGCGCCGGTGTTGCTCATCAACAACGATACCGTCAAGGTGAGGGAGTACGCCCCTTGCCAGTTCAAATCCGACTCGGTCATTATGCGCGGCGAGAACAAGATTCTCGTGAAGGCGGGCGAGTTGAGCGACGAGCAGACGATTACAATTGGCAATGCATTAAAACACCGTCCATAGCCTCTCTGCCCTCGCACATCAGAAGGTCGAGAATCGAGAGATTAGGCTCAAAAGGCAGGCGGTCGGAAAAGACCTGAAAATAGGGTTCGGCAACAAATGTCGAGCCCTCTTTTTGTTTTGGACGCAAGTCGATATCTACCTCATCAGCAACGATATACTCATTCGACACTGATAACTCACGCTTCACACCCAGCAGACGCAGCAACACCTCCAGATACTCCATATTATAGTCCACCAGATAGCGCCACTCGTTGCGATAGAAGGGCTCAATCTCGTGGGCAAAGTGGTCGAAATAGGGCGAAGATTTATACGCCGACATAATCGACACCCAGTGCTGATGCTGCCAGCGCTTCGAGTAGTCAATCTTCACATCGCGCATCCTCTGGCGCGGACGATTGGCATTCTCGACATTTACGGTGAGTTGCATCACACCGTTTGCCGTCAGGATTGAGGCTCGGTTGCGCTGCGAGCGCTTGATGAAATTCTCGCCCAGGTCGATGACGCACTCCTCACGCAGCAGGCGCGCCACATACTCCACCGAGGGCATATATGCTGAAGGAAGAATAACCATAACTACAACTTTTTACACACCATCACAATCCATCCGTCGCGCTCCTGCTCCCTAACGCGCTCCATACCATACTGCGCTGCCGCATCGGCTACCGCCTGGGCATCCTCCTCAAGGAAACCGCTCATAGCAATCCAGCCGCCCGACTGCAACGAGTCGGCAAAGTCAGCCATCATCATCTGCAAGATGTTGCGATTGATATTCGCTAAAATAAAATCGAACTGCTCGCCACGCGCCATATCTATCGAGCCGCAACGCACATCCACAGCCTCCGCTACGCCGCTCAACGCGATGCTGTCGCGACAACTGTCGCACGCCCAGTCGTCAATATCCACCGCCACCATACTCTTGGCGCCACACTTCAAGGCGACAATCGCCAGCACGCCCGTACCGCAGCCCATATCAAGACCCTTCTTGCCCTGAACATCCGACTCGGCGATGGTCTTCGACATCAGCGCCGTGGTGGTGTGATGACCCGTACCGAACGACATTCGCGGTGCAATCACCACATCAATAATGCCCTCCTGGGGTGCTTCGTGGTGCTCGGCACGAATGCGGATGGGGCGCTCGCCCTCGACATCCACAGCCTCAAAACCGCTCTCCCACTCGGCATTCCAATTCTGCTGCTCAATCTCCAGAGCGCCGAACTTCAACCCCTGCTCCAGGAGCATAGGCTCAATCCACTGGCGATTCTGACACCAGTCGGCAACCTGAATGTAGGCACGGAGTTCGCCCTCCGCCTCGTCGAACGCCTCGAAGGGGTAATCCGACAGCAGAGCCATCACAATCTCCGACTGCTCGGCATCGGCAACTGAAATATTCAGTTCAATATATTTCATATTATGTAAAATTTACTTAATTTTGCTCTTGCATCGAAATGCGTAGTACAAAGTTAGGAAGATATGGCAGAAAATACAAAAAGGTGGCAAGAAATTTCACGCGGCTACCGCACATATATGCGCCTTGAGAAGCATCTCTCGGCAAACACCATCGAGGCTTACATGCGCGATTTGGCGCAGTTTGCCCACTACATTCTGCGAATGTATGATGTCGCACCCAAGAAGGTTGAGCCCGAGATGATTCAGAACTATATGGGCTGGCTCTACGACAACCGCAAGGAGAAGAGTTCGCAGGCGCGCGCGTTGAGCGGCATCAAGAGTTTCTTCAACTATCTGCTTCTGGAGGAGATGGTCGAGAGTTCGCCCGCCGAGCATATCGAAGCCCCCAAGGCGAGCCGACAGTTGCCCGACACCCTCTCGACCGAGGAGATTGACCGCCTGATTTCATCCATCGACGCCTCGACGGCAAAGGGTCTGCGCGACCGCGCCATCCTCGAATTGCTCTACTCGTGCGGACTGCGCGTGTCGGAGTTGTGCGACCTGAAGTTGAGCGACCTCTTCTTCGGTGAGGGCTACATCCGCGTCATCGGCAAGGGCGACAAGCAGCGATTGGTGCCTGTGAGTGGTCTTGCCCGCGACCGCATCCAACTCTACAAGGAGCAACGCAAGGCACACGGCAGCGAGGATACACTTTTCCTGAATAACCGAGGTTCTCGCCTCACGCGCGTGATGATATTCACCATCATAAAGCAGGCTGCAGCGCGCGCGGGCATCGACAAGAAGATAAGCCCCCACACCCTGCGCCACTCCTTCGCCAGCCACCTCCTGGCGGGCGGAGCCAATATCCGCCAGGTGCAGGAGTTATTGGGTCACGAAAACATCCTCACCACCGAAATCTACACCCACCTCGACAACACCCACCTCCGCCAAACAATGGAGCAACATATGAAGTTGGAGTAAAAGGAAAGGGATGCGTTGCAACGCATCCCTATTTCTATACGATATATTTAAATAGGTTGTATAAAATAGGAATTTTTAGGCTTTCGCAGTCCGAGCAACCGCAGATTACTTGGCGTAAATGAGGATTGCGAGGACAAGAGTAACGCCAAAATTACCTTTTAGACAAGCTATTTCAGCTCGATAGAGTTCAGCATCTCCAGGCGACCCTCGTTAATCTGCTTAACGATAAGCTCGCCGAAGAGGGTGTTCTGCCAAGCGAACCACTTACGAGTGAAGTCCTTTGGATTGTTCACATTGAACGACTCGTGCATAAAGCCTGTGCCTGCGTCGGTACGCATCAACTGCTCGATACACCACTTAATCTCCTTCTCGCAGTCGCTTGTGAAGGCCTTCATCATAAGGCTCATTGGCCAAGCCATATCGTAGCCGATGTGTGGTCCACCGATACCCTCGCCCTTGGTGCCACGGAAGAAGTATGGGTTGCTCTCGCTCCATACGAAGCGGCGTGTGTTAGCATAAATCTCCTCGTCAATAACCTCTGGGTTGAGGTACTTCATAGCCAAAAGGCTTGGTACATTGGCGTCATCCATACAGTAGTAGTTGCCGAAGCCATCCACCTCGAATGCGTAAATCTCGCCGAACTCTGGGTGGTTGTAAACTGCGTACTTATCAAGCGCAGCAGCAACCTCGTCAGCCAATGTAGTACACTCCTTTGCCAACGCCTTATCCTTGTTCACCTCGGTCAAAATCTCGGCAGCCTTGCGCAGAGCCGACACCGCGAAGAAGTTTGAAGGCACGAGGAACTGCAAAACAGTTGCATCGTCAGATGGGCGGAAACTTGATACAATCAAACCAACAGGGTTTACTGGCGCACCGAGACCATTGTTAGACAATGTATCAAACTGGCGCTCTGTGCGACGCATAAACTTGTAAGGACCATTGCCATCCTTGCGCTGCTGCTCCTTGAAGGTCTTGAGCACATTTGTGATAGCCTGCAACCACTGCTCGTCGAAGATTGACGCATCGCCTGTAATCATCCAATAGTAGTAAGCCAAACGGATTGGGTAGCACAACGAGTCAATCTCATACTTGCGCTCGTGCAACTCGGGCTTCATAGCGGTCATATCCGACATCCACTCGCCTGGCTTCGCGCCATCGTTGAAGGCGTTTGCATAAGGGTCGATGTTGATTGACATCAACTGGCGACGGATAACGCCCGCCAACATTGCCTTCAACTCCTCATCCTCGTTAGCATACTGAACATAAGGCCACACCTGTGCGCCAGAGTCACGCAACCACATAGCGTGGATGTCGCCCGTATAGACGAATGTGTCATCCTTACCGTCGAGTTTGCGATAGTGGACAGTAGTGTCCAATGTATTTGGGAAGCAGTTAGAGAACATCCACGCCAAGCGCTCGTTTGTAAGCAACTCCTTCACCTTTGCAATCTCTGCCTCGATAGCCTTTGAACTGAACAGACGATCCTCAACAGCAGGACGCTGGCACACATACTCGCCATCCTGCATTGGCGCAGGATCAAGCGCCACAGCCGAATAATCGGTCAAAACCTCGGGCTGCGCAGCGCACTCTCCACACTTCGAACCCTTCTCACAGCACGCCACACACATAAGCATAGCGCACAAAACTGCTAAACTGAAAAATCTGTTAAACTTCATAGTTTGAATTATTTAATGATGTAAATTTTGTTCAAAGGTAAGAGTTTTTATTTTATCTTCCTATTTTCGCCAAAATAATTTCGCTCCGAGGGGCGATTTATGGCTACGATTTAGTATCTTTGCGAAAACCTTGGGCACAATGAGCCCGAAAAACAGAGTTGCTATGAATCTTACGAAATATTCTCGCCGAGAGTCGCATCAGGTGCGTATCGGCAAGGTCACAATCGGTGGCGCAGAGCCTATCGCTGTGCAGTCAATGACCAACACCCCAACGGCCGACACCCCATCGAGTGTCGAGCAGGTGAAGCGCATCGCCCAGGCGGGCGCGGGCATCGTACGCCTTACGGCGCAGGGTCGAAAAGAGGGCGAAAACCTCGAGAACATTATGGCAGAGTTACGCAAGGATGGTTGCTCGGCGGCTATCGTTGCCGACATCCACTTTGTGCCCGAGGTGGCAGCCATTGCGGCGAGATATGTCGATAAGGTGCGTATCAACCCCGGCAACTACCGCACCTCGAACGGTGAGTTGGAGGCGCTCATCGCGCAGTGCCGAGAGCGAGGCGTGGCGCTTCGCATCGGCGTAAACCACGGCTCACTGGCAAAGCGCATCTTCGATGAGTGGGGCGACAC
>JAFZFR010000104.1 GCA_017555805.1 Alistipes sp.
GAGCGACTGATTGACGGTATCGAGTCGGCGGAGAAGGTGCGCCGCTTGCGTGCTGCGGGTGTCGATATTTCGGATGTGGAGGCGATGCTCACAAAGATTCGCAACACCGATTTCCTCGACCACAAGCAGTCCTGGCTGGAGATTATCAAGCAGGCGCGTGCGACATTGGATGAGGCTTCGCGAAAGTAAAACAATAAGGGGTAGGGCTACGGCTTCTGCCCCTTTTTCTTTGCCGAAAATGCAACAAAAGTACCGCTCGTTATTGCTAAAAACCGCCGAAATGATTAAATTTGCTAAAAATTGAATTTTATGTTGGTGAAAGATTTACAGCCCCAGGCGGTGTGGGAGCAGTTTGATGCCCTCACCCGTGTGCCACGCCCATCGAAGAAGGAGGAGCGTGTGATTGAGTTTTTGATTGAGTTCGCAAAGCGCCACAATATCGAGTGGCAGCGCGATGATATAGGTAATGTGGTGATGCGTAAGCCTGCTACGGCGGGTTATGAGTCGCGCCCAACGGTGATTTTGCAGTCGCATATGGATATGGTCTGCGAGAAGAATAGCGATGTGGAGTTCGACTTCGAGCGTGACGCTATCCGTGCCGTTGTGGATGGCGAGTGGGTGCGTGCCGAGGGCACGACGCTCGGTGCTGATGACGGTATCGGTATGGCGGCTTCGATGGCTCTCTTGCTTGATGACGAGGCGGAGCACGGACCTCTGGAGGTGCTCTTTACCGTTGATGAGGAGACCGGTCTTACGGGCGCGTTCAACCTCGGCGAGGGTATGCTTACGGGCAAGTACCTTATCAACCTCGACTCGGAGGATGAGGGCGAAATCTTCATCGGTTGCGCGGGTGGCGTCGATACCGTTGCGACATTCGTCCATGAGAAGGAGTCTGCCCCCGAGGGCTTAAGTTTCTATCGTGTGGATGTAAAGGATTTAGTCGGCGGTCACTCGGGAGATGATATCAACAAGGGTCGCGCCAACTCAAATAAGTTGGTGGCTCGCCTGATGATGCTCGCACAGGAGCAGTTTGGTGCGCGCATCAGCCGCATCGAGGGCGGAAATCTGCGTAACGCAATCCCACGCGAGGCGTATGCCGTTGTGGGCGTGCCAGCGGCGCAGGGTGAGGCTTTCGTTGCTCTCGCGGAAAAGTTTGCCGCAGAGGTTAAGGCGGAGTTCGCTGTGACCGAGCCTGATATGAAACTCTCGGTAGCGACTGCCGAGGCGCAGGCGGAGGTGTTCACAGCGGAGTTGCAGCAGCGTCTGCTCGCGGCGTTGGTTGGTCTGCCAAATGGCGTGCTCGCGATGTCGTTGGCCGTGCCAGGGCTGGTTGAGACATCGACAAACCTCGCATCGGTAAAGTTCGTGGGCGAGGAAATCGTGGTGACAACATCACAGCGCTCATCGGTTGAGAGTGCGAAGTTATATGCTAAACTCTCGGTTGAGTCGGTGTTTGTGTTGGCGGGTGCGAAGGTCGAGCACTCGGATGGCTACCCAGGATGGGCGCCAAATCCCGATTCGCAGTTGCTGGCAACAACGGTCGAGAGTTACGAGCGTCTGTTTGGCGTGAAGCCAAAGGTGAGAGCCGTTCACGCGGGTTTGGAGTGCGGTCTGTTCCTTGAGAAGTACCCTCACCTTGAGATGGTGTCGTTTGGTCCAACGGTGTTGGGTGTTCACTCGCCCGACGAGCGAATTAATATTGCTACGGTTGAGAAATTCTGGTTGCATTTGAAGGATGTGCTAAAGCATATTTAGTCTATGCGAGGCTTGTGGCTCACGATTCTCTTTTTGCAGGTTGCAGTCTTCTCGCTTGCGCAGGAGACCGCCGAGGATTATATGCTTTACAAGTTCGAGTCGGAGCCTTATGCAGAGTTTTCAATCACAACTGACACGCTGCTGTTTTATCGTGCATTGCATCACGCAGATGATATGTACGATGAACTGGCGGCGTTTCGCTTTTCTATGGTCGATTATGCCCGCCGTGGCTTGCACTACACCGAGCGTCGGGCGTCTATCGCGGGTCTTGATTTAAGGCGCGCCAATATCTCCATTCTGCGCCGTCTGGCGGTGTCGGAGCGTGGTTATGCGGGTCTTGCTCACGCTGTTGGCGCGATAGGCGGCGAGGCGGGAATGGACTATTTCTCGCTGAACGACGGCGTGCCGATGTCGGGAGGTAATGTGGCTTTGTTCCTTTCGGGCAAGGGTTATCTTGGTGGTGTGCGCTCAACGGTGCACTCGCTGCTAAAGAGGGGTGTAAGTATGTCGGCGTATGCCTCGGCAAAGGGTGGCAATGACCTCTATGTGCAGGGTGTGAATAATAACGCTCTGGATGTCGGTCTGCGACTGACAAAAGAGTTTCAGCAGGGCGCAACGCTCTCGTTTCTTGCACTCTCGACGGTGGGCGAGAAGGGTCTGCGCTCGGGCACTACGCAGGAGGCATTTACCCTTACGGGCGACAACCTATATAACCCCTCGTGGGGTCGTCAGTCGGGTGAGGTGCGTAACTCTCGCACGCGGCGCGATGCTGTCCCCTTTGTGGCGTTGGCGCTGGATGCTCCGCTGTGGGGCGAGACGCGGATGAGCCTTGCCGTTGGTGGCGATTATGGACACCGAAGATATAGCGCACTGGGGTGGTACGATGCGATGACGCCCCGCCCCGATAACTACCGCTATATGCCGAGTTACTACGCCGATGAGCAGATAGCCTCGGAGGTTGCCTATGAGTGGCGAGCGGGCAATGAGGCCTACACGCAGATTAATTGGGCGGATATGTATGCCCAGAATCGCAGGTCGGCCGATGGTGCTATCTATGCGCTGGAGAGCCGTGTGGAGCGCATCGCGCGGGCGCAACTCGCGTTGCAGTTCGCCTCGCCCATTGGGCGCGATGTGGTGCTGAACTATGGCGTGCGTGCCGATTTCAACGGCTCACGAAGATATAAGCAGATGGAGGATTTGCTCGGTGCAACTCATCTGCGCGATGTCGATTACTACCTCATTGACGACGATACCTACTCCAACAACCTACGCAACAATATCCTCTCGGTGGATGATGTGGTGGGCGAGGGCGACCGCTTCGGCTACGATTATGAGTTGCGCCGCCGCTCGGTTGCGCTCAATGCGGGCGTGGAGTACAGCACCTCGCGATGGCAGATATTGGCGGCACTTGAGATGGGGCGCGAGCAGGTGGTGCGTGAGGGATATTTCGAGAAGGAGTTGTATGCTGGCGAGCGCTCGCTGGGTCGCTCTCGCGGCAAGAGTTTCGACCCCTACACCCTCAAACTCTCTGCTGGCTATGCCTTCTCACCTCGTCACCATATCGGGTTGGCGGCAATGGTGGCGCGGCGTGCGCCGGAGGCGGATGATATGTTCCTTAACCCGCAGTACAACAACCGTATGGTCGATGACCTGACCCTCTCGCGCCACGCGGCGGTGGATGTCAATTATAAGTTCCACTCCTCGGCTCTCGATTTGACCATCTCGGCATTTGTCTCGCGGAGCAGTGATGAGCGTATGGTGCTTCGCGGTTATGATGACCTCTCGGCGACATATTGCGACATCGACATCAGCGGAATAGGCTCTCTGCGCTATGGAGTCGAAGGGGCGGCTCGCATCTACCTCTCGCGCAGTTGGCAGGCGGAGGTGACCGCCTCGCTGGGTCGCTATGAGTATGCCGACAACCCACTTGTGAGCCACTATGCCGATGTGGATAATAGCGAGGTCTGCATCTCCTCGCCAAGTTATATGAGCGGCTGTCGTGTGGGTGGCGCACCGCAGATTACGGTGTCGGCGTCGGTGGACTACTTCGCCCGTCGCGGCTGGATATTCTCTGGTGGAGTGAACTATGCGGGTGGCAGATATATCGAGCCCTCGATAGTGCGCCGTACCGAGCGCGTGGCGCGTCAGTCGTCAGCCTCGGCGGAGTTGTATGAGCGCTTTTTGCACCAACAGCGCCTTGGGGATGCGGTGACGGTCGATTGCTCTGTTGCAAAATGGTTTTCGGTTGGCGCTTCGCGTATGTCGTTAAGCTTGATGGTGAGAAACTTACTCGGCACGGACAACATCGTCTATGGCGGCTATGAGCAGACCCGCATACGCCACTACCGCAGCGGCGCGCAGACTATTTACGCCCCACAGGATGACATTATCACCTACTCCTATCCCCGCACATACTACGCCGTTGTGTCGTGGAAGTTCTAATATTTGGCGTTTTGGTGCAAAACTCTTATCTTTGCAGTCGGAATAAGAAATTTTATAGATATGGCAGGTTCAAATTTTGTTGATTATGTGAAGATTTTTGCCCGTTCGGGTCATGGTGGAGCAGGCTCGTGCCACTTCCGTCGTGAGAAGTTCGTGGCGTTTGGCGGTCCTGATGGCGGCGATGGCGGCAAGGGTGGTAGCATCATCTTGCAGGGCGATCGTCAGTATTGGACATTGATTCACTTGAAGTATCAGCGTCACCAGTTTGCCGAGGATGGCGAGGGTGGTCATGGTGCTCGTTCAACGGGTAAGGATGCTGCCGATATCATCATTCCAGTGCCACTGGGTACTGTTGCGCGCCGTCTGGTTGAGAATGAGGACGGCACAACAGAGCTTGTTCCCGTAGGCGAGGTGACCGAGCACGGCGAGCAGCTTGTGTTGCTCAAGGGCGGTCGTGGTGGCTTGGGTAACTGGCACTTCAAGAGCTCTACAAACCAGGCTCCACGCTACGCGCAGCCAGGCGAGGAGGGCGACGAGGGTGCTTTCGTGCTTGAGTTGAAGGTGCTGGCAGATGTTGGTCTGGTGGGCTTCCCAAATGCGGGTAAGAGTACCTTGTTGTCGGTAGTGTCGGCAGCCAAGCCAAAGATTGCTAACTACGCCTTCACAACGCTTGAGCCAAATCTCGGTATCGTCGAGGTGCGCGACCACAAGTCATTCGTTATGGCCGACATCCCAGGTATTATCGAGGGTGCTCACGAGGGTAAGGGTCTCGGTACGCGCTTCCTGCGCCACATCGAGCGTAACTCTGTGTTGCTCTTTATGGTGCCAGCCGATAGCGACGACATCGCCAAGGATTATGAGATTTTGCTCGGCGAGCTCACGCAGTACAACCCCGAGTTGCTCGACAAGCAGCGCCTGCTGGCGGTGACAAAGTGCGATATGCTCGACGATGAACTTATTGAGCAGATGCGCCCATCACTCCCCGAGGGCATCCCATCGGTGTTTATCTCGTCAGTTGCGAATATGAACATCACGCGCCTGAAGGATATGCTTTGGGAGGCACTCCAGTCAGAGTAAAAAGTGTTTTCTGCGTTACGCTTGCGCCATAATTGCTCACATACTTCAAGTATGCTCCGCATTATGCCGCTTCGCAAGCCTTGAAAACCCACTTTTATACAATTCCTAAAGTTGAAAATAGGAAATAAAAATTAGGTTGCTTAACTTGAATGAGTTGAGCAACCTTTTTTCTAAAAATCTATTCTGTGGTTGATGATTCGTAGCAAGTAACTGTCGCTTGCGTACTCCACCACGCCCCACACCTTGCCGTAGCCCGCGGGAATCTCCTCCTCGCGGTAGGTGCACGACGCCATTGTCCGCACCTGCAATGTGTTCCCCTCGCGGTCGCGCAGTGTTCGTATGGTCATTAGCGCCTCGCCCGTTTCGGGGTCGGTGTCGCACCAGCATAGACCCGCCTCCTCGCCGAAGGTAATATCCTCCAGTGCAATATAGTTTCCAACCACGCTCGGCGCAAGTTCTGCTATCTTAATCTTCTGTGGCTTAATCTCTTTCGGGTGCTCTCGGTCAATCATCAGGTAACGGTCAAAATCCTTCTCGGCGATGCGCTCCACGCGGTAACTCCCCGTAGGTGCTGCCCCAAGCACAATCTCGCCGCCATAACTACCCAGCGCCAGCCCCGTACAATGCACCACCACGCGCGCCGATACAGGAAACTGCGCGGCGGTCGCGTCGCACTCCACCGACAACTCTATGCCGCCGCTCTCGTCGCAGAGAATCACAGCATTGGTATATTCGCCGTAGAGGTCATTCGCCACCACATACGCCTCGATTGCTATGTCGTCGGTGATGGTCGTCGAGCCCTCGCGGCAGAGTGTCTTTAGGTGCGCCACGCTGATTGTGCCGTGCGGACGCTCCCCAAACTCCCCGAACTCCTTGTGCGAGGTGTCATTGCATCCCGCCATAAGGAGCGCAAGCGCACTAATCAAGTATTTGGCAATCGTTCTCATCACGCATCTTAATCATATAATACTCCTCGCCATCCACCACGCCACGATGCAGTATGCCCGTCAGCGCAACCTCGCCCGCAACAATCTCCTGCTCGGCATAGTTGGCGTACTCGGATGTGAAAACGGCTATTTCGCGCCCCTCACCATCGCAAAATAGGTTATAACCCGTCCATCTGCCCTCGCAGTTTACCTCCCACGCCCCGGCGTGCTCGGCCGAGCAGAGCGTGAGGTGCGAAATCTTCACCAAACGCCCGCACAACTCATCCTTTAACGACCCAATGCTCTGCGCCGATGGCACAACCTCGCCCTTAACATCGTAGCAGATGATGTGCTTGTCCAGCGCCTGACGCGACGCGAAATAGTCGGTGGGGTAGATGCTGTAACTCTTCGCCGCGCGACCCACCTGCAACACGCCCTCGTGGATTGCCGCCACGCATCCGCTCAACTTCACCACCACATAGTGCCCCTCGGGGTAGAGGTTGTGCAGGTCATACATCCCCGCCATAATCTCCACGCCGCCCGTAGCATCCTCCAGCGTGAATGTGCGGTAGAAGTTACCCGCTTCGTCGCTTGAGGTGACATAGCCGCCGATAATCAACTCCTGCTCAATCGGCAAGGCCTTCTCGCCAACGAGTCGGCGCAGTTCCGCTATGGATATATTTGTGCTGATGGGCGCGGTCTGCTCCTCTGTCGGGTCGTCGTAGTGGTTGCATCCCAACATAAGCAATGCCGCCGCAAAGGCCGCGAGACAGATGAAAAGATACTTTGAGGTCATTACAGTTGAGCGGTTTATTCGGTTTTTGTAGCGTAAAGATAATGTTTTTTTCGAATAAAATCACTACTTTTGCAACTCCGATAACAAATGTTTAATTCTAAAAGCAGATATATAAGATGTTGAATTTTTTGCAGGCAGAACAGGCGCAGAACCTGATTGTTCCCGATAGCGTGCAGAAGGCGCGTTTTACCGAGGCGGTAAATAAGATGACCGATGTTGAGTTCGTGAAGGACATCTGGAGCGATATGCTCAATTGGTTGGTGTGGACTGGTATCAAGACCATTATCTCACTCGCCATCTTCTATGTTGCCCGCTGGTTGCTGCACAAGTTGCTGAAGATTGTGGATGCGTTTATGACCCGCCGCGAGGTTGAGGTGTCGCTCCACTCGTTCATCCTCACCGCAGTGAAGGTGCTGGGCTATGTACTCATCGTGCTGATTATCGTTTCCGTGCTGGGCTTCAACTCATCGTCATTCCTCGCCGTTTTGGCATCAATGGGTTTGGCTATTGGTATGGCCTTGAGCGGCACATTGCAGAACTTCGCAGGTGGTGTGATGATTCTTGTGTTGCGTCCTTACCGCGTGGGTGACTTCATCGAGGCGCAGGGCGTGAGCGGTACCGTGGCGAGCATCAGCCTCTTCAATACCGTTGTGCTCACTGGCGACAAGAAGACAATCTACATCCCTAACAACGCAATCTCGACATCAATCATCAACAACTACTCGACCTCTACAACACGCCGTTGCAGTTGGAAGGTGTCGGTTGCCTATGGTGACAACTATGACCAGATTCGCAATGCAATGCTCGCAATCATCAAGCGTGACGGTCGTGCTCTTGCCGACCCAGCACCATACATCCGCATTGACGCCTTGGCTGATAGCGCCGTAGTTATCGAGGCTCGCGCGTGGGTTAAGAACGAGGATTATTGGGGCTTGTATGACGATGTGACCGAGGCATTCTACAAGGAGTTGCCAGAGCACGGCGCAAACTTCCCATTCCCACAGTTGGATGTACATCTTACAAAGGAGTAAAACGAAGAAAAATCATATTAATCAATAAAAAACTACAATTATGGAATTCAAAGATGTTTTGGCAATTTCAGGTATGCCAGGTCTGTATAAGTATGTAGCGCAGTCAAAGAACGGCATTATCGTTGAGTCGTTGGCTGACGGTCGCCGTATGAACGCATCGGCAACATCACGCGTGAGCGCATTGGCAGAGATTTCGATGTTCACCGAGGGTGAGGATATTCCTTTGGCAGATGTATTCACTCGTATGTACGCTCACACCGAGGGTAAGGAGGCTCTTTCTCACAAGGAGTCAGCCGATAAGTTGAAGGCATTCTTCAGCGAGGTATTGCCAGAGTGGGATCGCGAGCGTGTTCACGCATCAGATATCAAGAAAGCAGTTACTTGGTTCAACATCCTCGTAGGCGCAGGTATGACCGAGTTCAAACTTCCAGAGGAGGAGCAGGTTGAGGAGTAGTCCTTTCTTGACCACAGAAAGAGTTGCCACGGCTTATGTCGTGGCAATTTTTTTGTATGGCGTGGGGATTTTGTATGTGAATAAATAATTTTTGCAAAATAGTAGTAAAAAGTTTTGTTTCTAAAAATTTTTACTTTATCTTTGCACTCGCAATCACGAAGGGAGTTTAGCTCAGCTGGTTCAGAGCATCTGCCTTACAAGCAGAGGGTCGGCGGTTCGAATCCGTCAACTCCCACGAAAACACAGCAAGCAAAAGATGTTGAGAAATCAACATCTTTTTGTTTTTTATATCGCATAGCAA
>JAFZFR010000105.1 GCA_017555805.1 Alistipes sp.
ATATCTGGTTCCAAAGCGATGTAGCCCCAAACTGGACCCCACAAACCTGCACCATATACTGGGATTACAACACAACCACTCGCAGCCTTGAAGATAGGATACTCGCCAGCCTCGAAAGATGCTGTGAGGTCGCCCAAAGCGTTGAAGATGTCTGCATCGTTCTTACCCTCAATCTTGTTACCGTTCTTGTCGAGCATAGCAGCCTCGGCAACTACATCTGCATAAGATGCTGTTGCTGGGTCCTCACCGAGTGCCTTTACGATCTGCTGCTTTTTCTCGTTCAGAATGTTCTCACTCTGACGCTCCTTCAACGAGAGTGAAGTCACAGCCAACAGAACAGCTACAATTACTACCATCACTACCGAGTAGGTGATGATATATGCATTGCTATTTACATTAAATTTTGCCATATCTCTCTCGTTATTTTACAGTCTTAACACGATTCTTACGACGGCTGATGTTTGCCTCCACTACGAAGTAATCAACAGTTGGAGCCAACGCATTCATAAAGAGAATTGCGAGCATCATACCCTCTGGATATGCTGGGTTCACTACGCGAACCATCACAGCCAAAGCACCAGTCATAAAACCAACGATATACTTACCCAAGTTTGTCTGAGCCGATGTCACAGGGTCAGTAGCCATAAACACAGCACCGAATGCGAAACCACCAACCAGGAGGTGATAGTAAGCAGGATACTCTGTCAAACCTACAGCCTGGAACAACAAGCCCATAGCGAAACCACCCACGAATACGCTGAGCATAGTGCGCCAAGAAGCAACACCAGTGTAGAGCAACAACGCAGCACCGAGCAAGATGCAGAGTGTAGAAGTCTCACCGAATGAACCAGGGATGAAACCGAGGAATGCATCCAAAGCGCTCCACTGCATCTCGCCCTTTGTAGCCAACTGCTCCAAAGCGGTAGCACCAGTAGTTGCATCAGTTGCACCCATCATCTTCCAAGATGAGAACCATACCTTCTCACCTGACATCTGTGGAGTGAAGGCGAAGAATACGAATGCACGAGCAACGAGTGCTGGGTTAAATACATTCATACCTGTACCACCGAATACCTCCTTACCGAAGATTACTGCAAATGCAACACCCAAAGCAACCATCCAGAGTGGAGTGCTTACAGGCATAATCATCGGAATCAGAAGACCAGTTACAAGGTAACCCTCAGCAACCTCCTCCTTACGGATCTGTGCATATACGACCTCAATACCCAAACCTACAATGTATGACACAGCAACCATAGGAAGCACGCGTACAAAACCGTAAGCCAAAGCAGCAAAGCCCTCAAGACCTACCTGCGAACCTGTGTTGAAGCAACCAAACAGGAAAGCAGGGATAAGTGCCAAGATAACCATTGTCATAGTACGCTTCAAATCGTTACAGTCACGAATGTGCGCACCCTTCTTTGTAGTTGTGTTTGGCACGAAAAGGAATGTTTCGAAAGCATCGAAGAATGATGCAAGGAAACTAAGCTTACCACCCTCTACGAAGGTAGGCTTTACATTATCAACAATTTTTCTCAGTCCCTTCATAATTAACACTCCTTAATCATTAAGTTAATACCATCACGAACCAACTGCTGAATCTCAGTCTTTGAAGGATCAACGAACTCACAGAGAGCCACATCCTCCTCCACTACCTCATAGATACCGAGGTTCTCCATCTTGTCGATGTCGTTGGCGATAATAGACTTGAAAAGATACATTGGATAGATATCCATTGGCAAGTACTCCTCAAAAAGACCTGTCACAACGAAAGCACGAGGACCACCGTTGATGTTGGTATCGAGCTTGTACTCCTTCTTTGGGCAGAGCCAAGAGAAGTAAGAGCGAGATACAGAGAACTTGTTGAAGCGAGGTGCAATCCAACCGAGCATCTCATACTTGTCACCCTCAGGGATTACAGTCACCTGGTTTGCTGTCGCTGACAAGAAACCATCCTCAGCAACCTTCTTACCTGTGAGAACATTACCCGAGATGATACGAACTGAGTCACCCTCAGCCTGCTTCTTGATCTGACCTGCAACGATTGATGAGATAGGCGCACCGCTGATTACACGGTAGTACTGAGGCTTCTCAACCTCGCTACCTGTGAGGGCAACAACCTTTGTCAAATCAACCTTACCAGTTGCAAACAAGCGACCGATAGCAACAACATCCTGGATGTTTACAGTCCACACGATATCGCCCTTTGCGATTGGGTCGATGTGGTGAATCTGTACGCCGACATTACCAACAGGGTGCTTACCAGCAAATGTGTGGAGTTCCACGCCGTTAAGCGTTGCAACCTCACCCTCTGCTTTAGCCAGCATTGAGACATGTGGCTTACCACCTGCCAACACTGCCAACACATCCATACCCTTCTGCAGAGCCGCCTTCTCGCCCTTCAAAACGAAGTTCATGTTAGGCGCCAATGGCGCAGAATCGAATGCAGATACGAACACAGCCTTTGGCTGGTCATCTGGGTTGGCAACGATGCCATAAGGACGCTGCAAAATCTTGGTCCACAAACCAGACTTGATCAATGTCTCGATTACCTCTTCACGCTTTGCCTTCTTGAGATCGAGTACTGCAAACTCCTCAGACTCCTGATTTGCATCAGCAGCAACAACCACATTGAGAATCTTACGCTTCTCACCGCGGTTCACAGCCGATACGGTACCGCTAACAGGCGAGCAGAACAATACGCGCTGGTTGTTCTTGTTGAAGAACAAAGGCGTACCTGCCTTCACCTTGTCGCCCACCTTCACCAACAGTTTTGGAGTCACATTCTCAAAATCCAGTGGCGAAACGGCATACTCCTTTGCCAATGGTGCATCGACCAATGACTCGGCAGCCTTTCCCTGAAGATTGATGTCGAGACCTTTCCGTAGTTTAATGATTTTCGACATAGATTTGTAATTAAATGAATAAATTTTTGGTTATTTGTGTTTTCTAAAAATCCTCCACTCTTGAATTCGCTCTCGGTGCGGGCAGAACACATCTACCCATAAAAACGCGCACGAAGATACGATTTTTTTTGCAGTTTTCAGCACTATTTATGTTATTATTTACATTTTGAAGCGATTTTTCGCAAAAATCCATAAATTTGCAATCAAAACAACGCCTATGAGCCGCTATATTGACATCCACACCCACCACTTCACCGCCCGCCACACCGAGTTGCGAGCCGTGGGAATTCACCCGTGGGATGCCGAGAATACGACCATCAGCGAGGAAATTTTCTCTGGGGCGCAGGCCATCGGCGAGATAGGTCTTGACTATGCCTGCGAGGTTAGCCGCGAGCGTCAGGAGGAGGTGTTTCGGGCACAACTCGCCATCGCCGAGCATATGCGATTGCCCGTGGTACTGCACTGCGTAAGAGCATTTGCGCCGATGATGGCAATTCTCGGCGAATACAAGTTAAAGGCGGTGATTTTTCACGGTTTTATTGGCTCAAAGGAGCAGGCTGCGGAGGCCGTAAAAAGAGGCTGCTTCCTCTCCTTCGGCGAGCGCACCCTACGCTCCCCAAAGACCATTGAAGCACTGCGCTCAACACCCCTTGACAACCTCTTTCTGGAGACCGACGAGAGCGCCACTCCGATAGAGGAGATTTACGCAATGGCAGCCGAGATTAGAGGCGAGGAATTGGAAACAATAATAAACGGAATAACAAATAATTACAATAGATTATTTCAACTATAAGATGAACTACGAATGGTTAGAACGCACCAACCTTCTGTTGGGCGATGAGAAGTTAAAAAAGCTACAAGACGCCAATGTTCTGGTGGTAGGTTTAGGAGGCGTGGGAGCATACGCCGCCGAGATGATTGCACGCTCGGGAGTAGGTCGTATGACCATTGCCGATGCCGACACCGTTTCGCCCACAAACATCAACCGCCAGCTTATCGCCCTGCACTCCACCATCGGCAAGCAGAAGGCTGAACTGATGGCCGACAGACTGCGCGACATCAACCCCGAAATCAACCTCACGGTTGTAAACAAGTTCATCAAGGACGACGAGACCGATGCGCTTCTGGACAGTGACAAGTTCGACTATGTGGTCGATGCCATTGACACCCTCTCGCCAAAACTGGCGCTTATCAAGGGTTGCCTTGACCGCAATATTCCGCTCGTGAGTTCTATGGGCGCGGGCGCAAAGACCGACCCTACCAAGCTGGAAATCTGTGACATAGCAAAGACCCATCACTGCCCACTGGCGCATATGCTACGCAAGCGCCTGCATAAGATTGGCATCCGCACGGGCTTCAAGGCGGTATTCTCGCCCGAGCCAGTCCGCGAGGGTGCGATGATTCTGTGCGAGGAGCAGAACAAGAAATCGAACACGGGCACAATCTCCTACATCCCTGCGCTGTTCGGCATCGGCTGTGCGTCGGTGGTAATCCGCGGGCTGATTGACGAGTTATAAACCACGAAACGAACTACTACCCTATATGAAAATTGTATTCCTTGACGAGTATTCGGTCTGCAACCGCGACCTTTCCCAGATAAAGTCGCTGGGCGACTACACTGGTTACGAAACCACTCAACCACAGCAGGTTATCGAGCGATGCAAGGACGCTGAAATAGTGATTACCAACAAGGTTGTGCTCGACGCCGAGACCATCGCCACCCTGCCCGACCTCAAACTTATTTGCGTGGCGGCAACGGGCATGAACAATGTCGATTTGGCGGCTGCCGCCGAGCGAGGCATCGAGGTTAAGAACGCCATCGGCTACTCAACCTACTCCGTAGCCGAAACTACGCTCTGCTCTGCGTTGGCGCTGCTGCGCGAGGTGACCTACTACGATAACTTCTTCAAGTCGGGCGACTATGCCGCCGCCGACCGCATCTTCAATTTTGACCGCCCAACGGCGCAGTTGCGCGGCAAGCATTGGGGTATCATTGGACTGGGAAATATTGGTCGCGAGGTGGCGCGATTGGCAGAGGCTTTTGGCTGTAAGGTGAGTTATTTTTCCACTTCAGGCATTACAAGAGATGGAGCATATCCCGCGCAGACACTCAATGAGTTACTTTCTTCATCAGACATCGTTTCAATCCATTGCCCATTAACCCACCGCACCGCAAATCTTATCGCCGCAGAGCAGCTCCAGCAGATGAAAAAGAGCGCGATTTTGATTAATGTGGCGCGTGGCGGAATCGTCAATGAGGAGGCTTTGGCAGAGGCGCTGAATAACCAGACCATCCGTGGCGCGGCGCTCGATGTATTCACCGCAGAGCCGTTGCGCGAGAGTCCGCTCTACTATCTTAATGACCCCTACCGCCTGCTCGCATCGCCCCACAACGCCTGGTCATCAGTCGAGGCTATCGACCGCCTGGTGGCGTGCATCTTCGAAAATATTAAAAATTTCATAGCAAAAGGGTTATAATAAAATTTATTTTATTATATTTGTCGTAGAAACAACCTTATTCCAACACCTTAGAACTATGAAGGGAAAACTGCGTACAATTAAGCATAGGTTGTCTGTCGCCGCGATGTCGCTTTTCGGCTTCACTTCAACTTGTTGCTTCTACACTGCATACGGATGCCCCACTATCGACTTTCAAGCAGATGGTCGCATTACTGATGAAGAGGGTTATCCTATTGAGGGTATTGAGATAAACGCAAAATTTCTCGACGACACAAACGAATATCCAGCCATATATAGCGACGAGGATGGCAGATTTTCAACCGAGATATTCAAAGACAAATACCTCATATCACTAATAGCAACCGACATTGACGGTGAGAAAAATGGTGGCGAATTTGAGACAAAGGAGATTGACCTTACAAAAATGACACCTGAAATAAGGGAATCCAAAAAGGATGAATGGTATAGTTTTAGGATATATAGGGATGTAAAAATTCAACTTGCCAAGAAATCATCTAACGAAGAAGAAGTAACCGAAAACGAATAAACCCATACAACTATGAAAATCAAATTACAAAACATAGCCCAAAGATTGCTTATAGCGGCGATATCATTGTTGGGTTTCACCATATCATCCTGCCAGCCTTTGGATATGTATGGCACTCCAATAGATGATTATCGTTCAGATTTTCAAGTTGATAACCCAACAATAGAGGAAGATATTGAGTTAGCATCTACCCCTGATGAAGATATTACGGCAGAGGAGTAATAATTTTCTGCTATGTAGCGTTATATAAATAACCCCAACCTTAAACCCACACAACTATGAAAACAAAAGTTTCTAACTTTGTAAATAGGATACTGGCGGCGGTGATATCGTTGCTCGGTTTTTCTGCTTGTGATAACGGCGGCATGATGTTGATGTATGGCACACCCACTTTCGACTATCAGGCTAATGGTCGCGTAGTGGATGAGGAGGGAGAGCCTATCGAGGGCATTCGAGTGAAAGTGACATTGGGAGATGAATGGGCAGAAAAAATTGATGGCACTCATGTAGAGGGCGGCGTGGTCTATAGCGGAAAAGATGGTTCATTTGAAACCAAAAAGTTTGAGCAGATTGAGATTTATAGTCTGACCGCAATAGATGTGGATGGCGAGGAAAACGGAGGCGAGTTTGAGACTCAGGAGGTTAGAATCGACACAATGCGACCAACATACTCGAAGGGCGGAACGCAGAAATACGAAAACATCGAAATCGTGATGACCGAGAAGGTCACAGAGGAAGACAAGGAGTAACCCCACCACCCTACATTATAATAAAACTCTACGACTATGAAAGCCAAACTATCAAGAACTGCCCAGTGGTTGATTTCTGCCATCATCTCGTTACTCGGCTTTTCGGGTTGCGCCGCAAGTTCAAAGGCGACAGATAAAGATGTGACCATACCCGAGGAGGATAGCATCGAGATGCCACAAGATGAATTTGAGGTTATGTATGGCACTCCCACTTGGGGATACCAAGCAGATGGTCGTGTAACGGATGAGAAATGTAAGCCAATTAAGGGAGTTCGCATAGAGGCAACATTGCGCGATCGTCGCGGAACTTTGGAAACACAGATAAT
Source organism: Alistipes sp. (assembly GCA_017555805.1). Taxonomy (GTDB): domain Bacteria; phylum Bacteroidota; class Bacteroidia; order Bacteroidales; family Rikenellaceae; genus Alistipes. Next base: position 6,989 of record JAFZFR010000105.1, read on the forward strand.
TTATAGCGGCAAGGATGGGAAATTCCAAACGCACGCATACGATACGCCCATATACGAGGACAAGAAAATAATCTCATTATCAGCGATTGATGAAGATGGCCGTAAAAGAGGCGGCGACTTTTCCACAGCAAAGATTGACCTCACAAAGATGAAACCTGTCTTGGATAAATCAACTCAGACAGCATGGTATGATGGTACTTTCAAGTACAACAACCTTGAAATCACATTAAAAAGAAAGTAGCAAACAATGAACAAATACCCCCTATCACTGCGTCGCCGATTGGCGTTGGAGGCGTGGCGAATAAGCGAGAATATGCGCATCGAGAGTCACGAACTGCGCCAGCTCTTTTGGGAGTGTACGCTGCGATGTAACCTCAATTGCCGCCATTGCGGTAGCGACTGCAAGAACATATCCACGCAGCCCGATATGCCCAAGGAGGACTTTCTACGCGTACTGGATAGCGTTGCGGCAAACACCAACCCCAATAAGGTCTTTGTGGTCATCACGGGCGGCGAGCCTCTGATGCGCCCCGACCTTGAGGCGTGCGGTCGCGAAATATACAAGAAAGGTTTTCCGTGGGGCATTGTAACCAACGGCCTGGCGATGACTGAGAAACGCCTGAAATCGCTTGTTGGCTCGGGTATGCACACCATCACGGTGAGCCTCGATGGATTGGAGGATGAGCATAACTTTATGCGAGGCAACCCAAATAGTTTCCAGCGCGCGGTGGAGGCAATAAGGATGATTTCTGCCGAGAAACGCCTGAAGTCGGATGTTGTGACCTGCGTTAACCGCCGCAGCATAAAGAATCTTGACGCCATCAAGAAGTTACTCATCTCTCTTGGCGTAACGGGATGGCGCCTGTTCACCATCTTCCCCGCTGGTCGTGCCGCACAAGATGAGGAGTTACAGCTAACAAGCGAGGAACATCGCTACCTGATGGAGTACATCAAGCGCAACCGCAAGGAGGAGTCACGCATCACGCTGAACTACTGTTGCGAGGGCTTTATGGGCGACTACGAGGGCGACATCCGCGACCACTTCTATTCGTGTCAGGCGGGCGTGAGCGTAGGCTCGGTGCTGATTGATGGTTCGATTGGTGCGTGCGCAAGCATCCGTAGCGACTACCATCAGGGCAACATCTATGAGGATGATTTCTGGGAGGTGTGGCAAAATCGTTATGAGGTCTATCGCGACCGAGAGTGGATGCGTAAAGGCATCTGCGCCGATTGTAATATGTTCCGCTACTGCAAGGGTAACGGCATGCACCTGCGCGACAACAACGGCGACCTACTCCACTGCAACCTAAAAAAACTCTACGAGAAGAAATAACAAATATCTATAAGACAAACAGAGGTCGCCCAGCGTGGAGCGACCTCAATATTTATATAATAGAAGCTATTTCTTGCCTGCGCTGGCTTTCAGACCACGAATAACCGACGAGGAGAACCCTGCGTGCTCCATCTCGTTAAGACCCTTGATGGTTATTCCGCCCGCAGTCGTCACCTTGTCAATCTCCTGCTCGGGATGCGAATTATTCTGCAACAACAACTCCGCTGCACCCTTCATAGTAGCCGCCACTATATGTGCCGCCTGCGCAGCAGGGCAACCTAACTCTACCCCACCTTCGGCAGCCGCACGAATATAACGCAAGGCAAAAGCAATTCCACACGATGCCAATATCATTCCAATCTCCAGCATCTTCTCATCAACCAGCATCGCCTCGCCCATCTTGTTAAAGATACCCATTACGGCATCCGTCTGCTCCTGCGTAGCACCATTAGCTGACACAAAAGTCATACTCTCGCCGACGCTGATAGCCGTATTGGGAATCACACGAAAGATAGCAGGCTGCCACTCGCTCTGCGACACCCAATCGCGCAACATGGCAAACGAGGTATCAGCAACAACCGACACCAGCATCTTCTGCGGAGAATTAAACGCGCCCAAAATCTGCTTTACCACACCCTCGGCAAGCCACGGTTTCACGGCTACAATCACCATATCGGCATCCTCGGCAGCCGAGATGTTATCAGTAGTTGTAGCGATTATCTCATAGCGAGATTTCAACGCCTCAAGCTTCCCACAGGAAGGATTTGAGCAAACAATCTCCCCCGCTTTATACTCTCCGCTTGCAGCCAAGCCACAAGCTATTGCGCCGCCCATATTTCCAGCGCCAATAATAGC
>JAFZFR010000106.1 GCA_017555805.1 Alistipes sp.
CGATAGGAAACGACTCGGCCGCCCCAAAAACTTCCACCCCGTATAGGGGAATTTCGCCCCACGACCCCGAAAATGGTCGATTTTGTGCCCGATTTGCGCCTCGACTGCTTACATTTTCGCTCCACGGCGGGCAAAAAATAACAAATCGTAATTTTTCGCTCAAAAAAAGTAACTTTTTTTTGAGGATAAAGCGAGGTTTTTACTATCTTTGTGTTGTATTTTGTCGTTTTACGACTTGTATTTCGGTGAGAACCCCCTTCGGGGAGGGTTGTGTGAGGGCGCAACAGGTGTAACAAACGCAACAGATGATTAGCGGCGGGGCAAACGCAACAGCATAAGCACCCACCCACAACAACTGATAAAGAGTGGGCGAGGTGACTCCGCCCGACCGCAGCAGAACAACCGCAGCAGAACAACCGCAGCAGAACAACCGCAGCAGAACAGAAAATTCTAAGTCATTAATTAAAATAAAACCACTATGTACGGAAAGATTAAGGAACATCTCCAGAATGAGCTGGCAGAGATTAAGGCTGCCGGTCTCTACAAGACAGAGCGTATCATCGAGTCACCACAGCGTGCCGAGATTCAGGTTGCAGGCAAGCCAGTATTGAACTTCTGCGCCAACAACTATTTGGGTCTTTCAGACAACCAGCGTTTGATTGACGCAGCGAAGAAGGCTATGGACGAGCGCGGCTTCGGTATGTCATCAGTACGCTTCATCTGCGGTTGCCAGGATATGCACAAGGAGCTTGAGAAGGCTATTGCTGACTACTTCGGCACCGAGGATACTATCCTCTACGCAGCTTGCTTCGATGCTAACGGTGGTGTGTTTGAGCCACTCCTCACAGAGCAGGATGCTATCATCTCTGACGCCCTGAACCACGCCTCAATCATCGACGGTGTGCGTCTTTGCAAGGCTGTACGCTACCGCTTCGCCAACGCCGATATGGAGGAGTTGGAGGATTGCTTGAAGCGTGCGCAGGCACAGCGTTTCCGCATCATCGTAACTGACGGTGTATTCTCAATGGACGGTAACGCAGCTCCACTTGATAAGATTTGTGCTTTGGCAGAGAAGTACGACGCATTGGTGATGGTTGATGAGTGCCACTCGGCAGGTGTGTTGGGTGCTACTGGTCGCGGTATCACCGAACTCTACAACCTCCGTGGTCAGGTGGATATCCTCACAGGTACACTCGGTAAGGCATTTGGTGGTGCTGTGGGTGGTTTCACAACAGGTCGCAAGGAGATTATCGATATGTTGCGTCAGCGTTCACGCCCATACTTGTTCTCTAACTCATTGCCACCAGCAGTAGTTGGCGCAAGCATCGAGATGTTCAAGATGTTGGAGGAGAGCAACGAGATTCACGACCGCCTGGTAGCAAATGTTGAGCACTTCCGCACAAAGATGATTGCCGCTGGCTTCGACATCAAGCCTACACAGTCGGCTATCTGCGCTGTGATGTTGTACGATGCAAAACTCTCACAGGACTTCGCTGCGAAGTTGCAGGAGGAGGGCGTATTCGTTACAGGTTTCTACTATCCAGTTGTGCCAAAGGGTCAGGCTCGTATCCGCGTTCAGGTGTCGGCAGGTCACACTACCGAGCAACTTGACCGTTGCGTAGCAGCGTTTACAAAGGTAGGTAAGGAGTTGGGCGTACTGAAGTAGTGATTTATGGCAAAGACAAATTTGGATTCGATAGATAAGAAGATACTCCGCTTCTTGATAAAGAATGCCCGCACGCCATTCCTCGAGATTGCACGCGAGTGCGGTATCTCGGGCGCAGCCATCCACCAGCGCATCAAGAAGTTGGAGGATATGGGTGTGATTCAGGGCAGCCGTATGGTCGTTATCCCCAAGTCGTTGGGTTTCGATGTGTGCGCCTTTATCTCGATTCGAGTGTCGGATATTACCCGTCAGCAGGACACTGTTGAACGCCTCAAGGAGATTCCCGAGATTGTTGAGTGCCACTACATCACAGGCTCTTATAACTTGATGGTGAAAATCTACTGTCTTGACAACGAGCATCTTATGCGTACGATTTTCGATAAGATTTTGCAAGTTCAGGGTGTATCAAGCACCCAGACTTATATGTCGCTTAACGAGTCGTTCCGTCGTGAGATTCATGTGGATTGTCTGGAGGAAGAGTAGGTGCGTTACCCCCTCAAATAGAAATAGGCTACCGTTTGGTAGCCTATTTTTTGTATCATAACTTTGTCGGTTACTATAAATCTACTGCCTAATCCACGAAATCAACTCCTTGAGGGTTGGTTTCTTGCCGTGCATAAAGACACCCACGCGGTAAATCTTGCCAGCCACCCAGGCCATACCCGCCACCGAGATGTAGAGTATCACGAGCGAGAGGACAATCTCCCAGGTTGGGATGCCGAATGGTATGCGCGCCATCATCACTACGGGCGATGTGAATGGCACCACCGAGCCCCAGAACGCCAGCGACGAGCCCGGGTCGTTAAATACCGACATTGCGAGTATCAGCGCAAGGATAATCGGCACAGTGATAGGCGTTTGCAACTGGCTCGCATCCTGCATTGAGTCCACAGCCGAGCCCACCGCCGCGAACATCGCCGAGTAGAAAAGGAAGCCACCGACGAGGAACAGCAGCAACCACACGAACATCATCACCAATCGCGCTGGGTCAGTTGCGAGTGACACCGCCGAGAGCATATCGGCGTCAATGCCCGCCTCCACCGAGGTCATCGTGCCCGCCTCCACGGCCTGCACCGTCTGCATCATATCCTCGGGCATCAGCGATGGCAGCACCGCCGCGCTCAAGCCGCACACCAGCACTCCCCAGATGGCAACCTGCGTAACGGCAACCGACGCCACGCCCAAAATCTTACCCATCATCAACTCAAAAGGCTTCACGCTCGACACCAGCACATCCAGCACGCGGCTGCCCTTCTCCTCGATGACCGAGGTCATCACCATCGAGCCGTAAATCAGCAGGAACATATAGAGCATCATACCCAGCACCAGACCGAGGATATAGGCCACGCCCGACGATGTAGCCTCCTCCTCTTTGCCCTCCTCCTGAAGGTCGTTGCGGTAGGTCGCCAGAGTCACATTTGCCTTCACATCCTCGATAATCTGCTCGAGGTTTTCTATGTTGTAACGCTTTAGGCGCTCCTGCTCGATGATGCGCTCCATCTGCGACGAAATGTTGCTTTCGAGCGACATCGACGACGAGGAGTTGGTGTAGAGTTTCACATTCGAGGGGTTATCCACGATGTCCTCGCCAATCCACAGCACACCGAAAATCTCGCTGTCGGCGCGCGCCTGCTCCAGCGACTCGTTGCCAATGAGGAACTCAAGTTCCTCGTCGCCAGTGAGTTGCTCGGCTATGCAGTGGCTGTCATCCAGCACGATAATCTGCTTCTGCTCGCCCTTCGCAAAGAGCATCATCAGCGTGGGCGCAGCCATCATTCCCAACATCAGGATGGGCATCAACAGGGTCGATATGATAAACGACTTCTTGCGTACTCGCTCGTTAAATTCGCGAGCGACGATTATTCCTATCTTGTTCATTTCTCTTCGTTTTTTTACAATTTTCCCTCTACGGCGCGGATAAATATGTCGTTCATACTTGGGATGACCTCCCTGAACGAGCGCAACTCCACAGCCTCATTCACTTGTGCGATGCAGTCACGCACGGTCGCGCCATCCTTCAGGCGGATGTTCATCGCAAGGTATGGCGTGTCGGCAACCTCGCTCTCGCTGATTACCTCGGCGAAAGGCTCTACGATGCTCTGCATCTTGTCCGCCGCGCCATCGTAAATCACCTCAAAGAGGTTCTCGCCAAAGCGGCGGCGCACCTCGTCGGTCGAGCCCGAGAGGATGTTGTGTGACTTGTTGATCAGCGTGATATGGTCGCAAATCTCCTCCACGCTCGACATATTGTGGGTCGAGAAGATTACGGTCGCACCCTCATCGCGCAGGCGCATAATCTCCTGCTTGAGGATGTTGGCGTTGATGGGGTCGAAGCCCGAGAATGGCTCGTCGAAGATAAGCAGTTTTGGCTCGTGGAGCACCGTTGTGATAAACTGCACCTTCTGCGCCATACCCTTCGAGAGGTCCTCCACCTTGCGGTTCCACCAATCCTCGATGCCGAAGCGGATGAACCACTTTTTCAGTCGTTCGATAGCCTCGCGGCGCGACAGACCTTTGAGTCGTGCGAAGAAGATAGCCTGCTCGCCCACCTTCATCTTCTTGTACAGACCGCGCTCCTCGGGCAGGTAGCCGATGCGGTAGATATCCTCGTCAGTGATAGGCTTGCCCTGAAACAGCACACGACCCGCGTCGGGCAGCGTGATGCGATTTACCACCTTGATGAGTGTACTCTTGCCCGCGCCGTTAGGTCCCAGCAATCCGTAGATTGAACCCTCGGGAACGGTGAGCGACACATCGTCCAGTGCCGTATGACCCGAATATTGTTTGGTTACA
>JAFZFR010000107.1 GCA_017555805.1 Alistipes sp.
GAGCTATTTCCGCAAATATGTGGTAGTCAATTTCTTGACATAAAAAAAGACAATCACTAAAGCAACTGTCTGATTTTGAGCGGAAAACGAGACTCGAACTCGCGACCCCAACCTTGGCAAGGTTGTGCTCTACCAACTGAGCTATTTCCGCATTTTTCTGAACTTTGCAACCGAAGTTTCCTCCCAATTGCGAGTGCAAAGATATAGCAAAATTTCTTATCTCCAAAACTTTTTGCATTTTTTTTGCATTTTTTTTGCGCCCGCCACCTCGCTTATTGCGTTAAAAGTCCAGAAACCCACACCCAAAGCGTTGAGCAACAACACCTTGCGTTATTTCACCACCGCGCGACCTATCCAGACCATAAAAACGCCCAGAACAAGGCTCAAGCCCGTATAAAGTGCGAACATAGTCCAGTGGCGATGCTGCATCAAGAGGAAAATATCGTCGGCAAACGACGAAAAGGTGGTAAAACCGCCGCAAAAACCCGTCACAAGTAACACATTCATTGTCGGCGTGATGACATTATTTCGCTCGGCAAGACCCAGCAGCGCACCTATAATGAAACTACCGATGACATTCACCACAAAAGTTCCCAGCGGGAAACCGCCCAACTCCCACAAGTGGCACAAACGACCCGTAAGATAGCGCAGGCAGGTGCCGCAAAAGCCGCCTATGCCCGCAATAATCATAGCCTTCAGCATAACATCATATATTTATTTTAACATTTTTCTATGCGTAAAATTCAAAAATAGTGCCACGCTCGGCACGCCCCACAAGCAACACATCCGCACCGCCACAAGCAAAAAAATCCAACCATCAAAACCGCAAAACGGCACACAATTTGCCCGAGAGTGCAATGATAACAAAAAAATTTCATCAATTATGCATTTGACACCAAAAGAGATTGACAAGCTCCAGTTGCTCACGCTTGGTCTTATTGCCGAGCGCCGACTGAAGAAGGGGTTGAAACTCAACCACCCCGAGGCCATTGCCTACATCACCTCAACTGCCCTCGAGGGCGCGCGTGCGGGTAAGACCGTCGAGCAGGTGATGACCGACGCCGCTGCCGCGCTCACACGCAAGGATGTGATGGAGGGCGTGGGCGATATGATTACACTTTTGCAGGTCGAGGCGGTCTTTACCGACGGCTCGCGCCTTATCAGTATTCACAATCCTATAAAGTAAGAGTATGAGCAACGATAATAAGACAACAAGCGCACCCGTGGTGCAGCACCAGACACCAATGCAGCCCCTCTACCCCGACAAGGCGGGTTACAAGCCACAGCAGGAGTGTGGCGTGGGCGCAGTGATTTTGGCCACAGAGCCTATCGCCTACAACACCAACCGCACCGTTCGCAAGGTGACCGTCCGCAATACGGGCGACCGCCCAGTGCAGGTGGGCTCTCACTTCCACTTCTTCGAGGTGAACCGCTACCTGGAGTTCGACCGCGACGCCGCCTTCGGCACACACCTCAACATCCCTGCCACAACGGCCATCCGCTTCGAGCCAGGCGACAGCCACGATGTGGAGTTGGTGAACTATGGCGGTAAGCGACGCGTAATCGGCTTCAACAACCTTGTGAAGGGCTACACAGGCGTGGAGGACAGACCGACCTACTACCCTGCCTACCTCAAGGCGATGCGCAGATTGCACCACAACGGCTTCCGCTCGACAGATGCGATGTGCCAGAAACAGAGTTGCAACCAGGAAAAGAAAAACTAAAACACTACGAAAGATGGCGACAATATCAAGACAGGAGAATAACAATTTGTTTGGACCAACGGTGGGCGACAAGATTCGCCTCGCCGACACAGATTTGTATGTAGAGATTGAGCGCGACCTGCGCTGCTATGGCGACGAGGTTGTCTACGGCGGTGGCAAGACCCTGCGTGATGGTATGGGTCTGGCTAACACCACACCCTCATCGGCGGGAGCGCTGGACCTTGTGATAACCAATGTGACCATCATCGACCCTCTGCTGGGCGTCGTGAAGGCCGATGTGGGTATCAAGGATGGCAAGATTGCGGGCATAGGCAAGTCGGGCAACCCCAACACTATGGATGGCGTGAACCCCGACCTTGTAACGGGTGCGGCGACGGATGCTATCTCTGGCGAGCACCTTATCCTCACGGCGGCGGGTATCGACGGACACATCCACTTTATCTCGCCACAGCAGGCCGAGGCGGCATTGAGCAACGGTATCACGACCCTCATCGGTGGTGGTATAGGCCCTTCTGACGGCTCGAACGGTACGACAATCACCTCGGGCGTGTGGAATATGGAGATGATGCTGAAGGCTGCCGAAACGATGCCAGTGAATGTAGGTTTCCTGGGCAAGGGTAACTGCTCGGGCAAGCAGTCCATCGAGGAGCAACTTGAGGCGGGCGCCTGCGGTCTGAAGATTCACGAGGACTGGGGCTCAACACCAGCCGCCATACGCTGTGCGCTGGATGTGGCGGAGCAGTATGATGTGCAGGTAGCAATCCACACCGACACGCTCAACGAATGCGGTTATGTGGAGGATACTATCGCCGCCATCGACGGTCGCACCATCCACACCTACCACACCGAGGGTGCGGGAGGCGGTCACGCGCCAGACCTCTTGAAGGTGGCGAGTATGCCGTTCGTATTGCCATCATCAACCAACCCAACACTGCCTTTTGGTATCAACTCACAGGCGGAGTTGTTCGATATGATTATGGTCTGCCACAACCTCAACCCAGGCATCCCTTCGGATGTGGCGTTTGCCGAGAGTCGCGTAAGACCAGGCACGCAGGCGGCGGAGAATGTGCTGCACGACCTGGGCGTGTTGTCGATGATTTCATCCGATTCGCAGGCTATGGGCCGCGTGGGCGAGTCGTTTATGCGTGCCGTACAGATGGCATCATATATGAAGAAGGCGTGCGGCAAGTTGCACGAGGATAGCGCCGAGAACGATAACTTCCGCGTGCTGCGCTACATCGCAAAGGTGACAATCAACCCAGCCGTAACCTGGGGTATCGCCGACTATCTCGGCTCGGTGAGCAAGGGCAAGATTGCCGACCTCGTGCTCTGGGAGCCACAGTTCTTCGGTGCAAAGCCAAAGATGGTCATCAAGGCGGGTGCAATCAGTTGGGCAAATATGGGCGACCCTAACGCCTCATTGCCAACACCACAGCCTTGCTACTACCGCCCTATGTTCGGCGCCTACGGCAAGGTGTTGCGCCAGAGTTGCATCAGTTTTGTCTCGAAGGCGGCGTGCGAGGGTGGCATAGCATCGCGCCTGCGTCTGCACCACAAGGTGCTGCCAGTGCGCCACACGCGTCAGGTGACAAAGCACGATATGGTGCTCAACTCACTCACGCCACGCATAGATGTAAACCCCGAGACATTCGAGGTGGCAGTGAATGGCGTGAAGGTCTATGTCGAGCCAGCCAAGAGCGTCTCACTCGGACAACTCTATTGGTTTAGTTAGCGACTATGAGAAGCGTAAAAGAGATATTGGGTAACATCGCCTCCAAAGAGTGGGAGCATCGCGCCTCGCTCGCGGAGGTGATTTACCTCGATTTGGACCAGTGGACAGCCCAGCGCAGCCGCTTCCTTGCGTGCGCCGCCGATGGCGAGGAGTATGCTATCTCGCTGCCTAGGAATACGCGCCTGAAGGATGGCGATGTCATCGACTACGACAAGCGTGCCGAGCGGATGACCGTCGTGAGGCTGAAACTTGCCGATATGATGGTGGTGGACCTCGGTACACTCTCGCGCCAGCCCCTTGATGAGGCTCTGCGCGTGGCGGTGGAGTTGGGTCACGCACTGGGCAACCAGCACTGGGCGGCGGTGGTGCGTGGCACGAAGGTATATGTGCCGCTGATGGTCGATCGCAAGGTGATGGAGAGCGTGATGCGTACCCACTCGTTCGACCATATCTTCTACTCGTTCCGCCCTGCCCACCAGATTATCCCCTACCTCTCGCCACACGAGGTGCGGCGACTGCTCGGGGCAACACACTCAACCGACCATCACCATGCCACAGATGCAAAATAGGGGCTCGCTGGGCTCGGTTTTCCATCTAATGCAACTCTGCGACTCGGCACTCCCCGTAGGAGGATTCTCCTTCTCCTGCGCTCTGGAGAGTGCCGCAGAGCAGGGGGCGGTGAGGGATGCCGCCACGCTGGAGGAGTATATCCGTACGGTGGTGAGTCAGACCCTACGGATGGATGGTGTTGCCGCCCTGCACGCCTTTCGCAATAGCCACAACCGCGACCGTCTGCACTCCATTGACGCCCTGCTGCACTCGCGCAAGCCATCGCTGGAGTGGCGCACGATGAGTTGCCGTATGGGGCGTAAGTTGGCGGAGTTGGGCGCGGCGATACTACCCTGCCCAGACCTTGACAACTGGTTGGGCGACATCACTGCGGGGCGTACCCCAGGCTCCTATGCCACCACGCAGGGTTTGCTCTTCTCGCTCTGCGGAGCGCACGAGGAGGAACTATTCACGGCGGTGGGCTACGGCACAGCCACGATGATAGCGGGCGCTGCCCTGCGACTGCTGCGCGTGACACATCTTGACACCCAGCGCATCATCTTCTCGCTCGCCGACCTCGTGGAGAGGCTCTACGGCGAGGTCAGTGGCTGGTCGCTTGACAAGATGGAGGGCTTCGCACCGCAGGTGGAGATACTCTCCTCGCTGCACGAGCGGGGCAAGCAACGAATGTTTATGTCATAAAACGAAAATCTCACTTTCAATGAATAACACTTGCAGAATAGGCATTGGCGGCCCCGTAGGCTCGGGCAAGACCGCCATCATCGAGGCCATCACACCCCGCCTGCTGGAGTTGGGTCACAAGGTGCTCATCATCACCAACGATGTGGTCACCACCGAGGATGCCCAGCATGTCAGGCGCATCCTGAAGGGCGTGCTCGCCGAGGAGCGCATCATAGGCGTTGAGACTGGCGCCTGTCCCCACACCGCCGTACGCGAGGACCCATCAATGAATCTGGCGGCGGTGGAGGAGATGGAGAGCCGTTTCCCTGATGGCGATGTGGTGCTGATAGAGTCGGGCGGCGACAACCTCACGCTCACATTCAGCCCCGCGCTGGTCGATTTCTTCATCTATGTGATTGATGTGGCGGCGGGCGACAAGATTCCGCGCAAGGATGGACCAGGAATATCCCATTCGGACATCCTCGTAATCAACAAGACCGACCTTGCCCCCTATGTACACGCCTCGCTGGATGTGATGCGTGACGACTCGCTCGCTATGCGTGGCGAGGGCAAACCCTTTGTCTTTACCAACTGCTTTACGGGCGAGGGCATCGACGAACTGGTCGCGCTCATCTGCCGTATGGCACTTTTCGATAAGGCATAATGGAGGGCACGACATTCCAACCCTCACACCGCAGCGGCAAGCACGGCGTACTGGAGATGACCTTCGAGCAGGATGAGCGCCAGCGCAGCATCCTCCGCCGACTGCACCGCCAGACGCCCATAATCGTTCAGCAGGCTCTCTACTTCGACGAGCAGATGCCCGAGTTGCCGTGCGTCTATATCCTCTCGTCGGGAGGTCCTGTGGTCGAGGGCGACAGTTACGAGCAGAGCATCCTGCTCCGCCGTGGTGCGTCGGCTCACATCTCGACGGGCGCAGCGACCAAGGTGGCGCAGATGAGTGGCGGGCGTGCTACGATGCGCCAGCGGTGGGTGCTGGAGGAGGATAGTTATCTTGAGTACCTGCCCGAGCCGACCATCCCCTGCCGTGGGGCGCGCTATGATGCGGAGTGCGAGATTCAGATTGCACCCTCGGCAACAATGTTCTACTCGGAGATTTTCTTGAGCGGACGCCGCCACTCGGGCGAGCGATTCTGCTACGAGGAGTTAAACCTCAGGTGTAACATCCGCCGCCCCGACGGTACACTACTCTTTAGCGAGCGAGCCCTCATACACCCCTTGCAGGGCGAACTTGCGCGGTTGGGTGTGCTGGGCGACTGGGAGATATTTTCCACGGTGCTTATCCTCGCGCCCGCCGAGAATATCCCCTCGCTGGAGGCATCCATAGAGCCATTTATCGGCGAGCAAACCGCCCTTGCCATCCACCGCCTGCCCAACAGCGCGGGGTTGATGTGTCGCATCGTGGGGCGCGAGAGTCAGGATGTGAAGCGCCTCGTGCGCGAACTATGCTCGCAGGTGCGCCAATGCACAAAGGGGCGTGCGCTCGCCGCCGATTTTCCTTGGAGATAAACCAAAATCTATTTAGTTATGAATACAATGACAGAAAAACTTTCCGACAGAGGTCTGTTCGGATATTTGAAAATCTTGCTTCGCGGCTCTGGTCAGGTGATGTTTCAGGGCAACGCATGGACGGGACTGCTCTTCCTCATCGGCATCTTCTGGGGCGCGTACGCTTCGCATACGCCCGCCGTGGCGTGGGGTGCGCTGCTCGGTCTGATGGTATCGACCGCCACGGGCTACATCCTCAACCTCCCCGACGAGGATGGCAGGCAGGGCTTGTGGGGCTTCAACGGCATCCTTGTGGGTTGCGCCTTCCCCACATTTCTGGGTAACACAATCTGGGTGTGGCTCTCGCTGGCGCTCTGCGCGGCACTGACGGTATGGGTGCGCGAGGGCTTGAACAATGTGATGAAGCCGTGGAAGGTAAACTCCTTCACATTCCCCTTCGTGGTGAGCACCTGGCTCTTTCTGCTGGCGGCACGCGCTATGCACGGGCTTGACGCTACGAACATGGCTACGCCGATGCTCCCCGAGCACCTCACAACGGGCGGCGTGCTCTACATCGACCAGGCTCTGCAATACCTTCTGCGCGGCACCTCACAGGTCTTTCTGATTGATTCGTGGGTTACGGGTCTGCTCTTTATCATCGGTCTGCTCATCGCCTCGCGCTGGGCGGCTCTGTGGGCGATTATTGGCTCGGCACTCGCCATCGTGACGGCATCGGTCTTGAGCGCTTCGGGTCACAGCATCGCACACGGACTTTACGGCTTTAGTCCCGTACTGACCGCCATAGCATTGGCTACGGTCTTCTATCGACCCTGCTGGCGCTCGGCATTGTGGGCTCTCATCGGTATCATCATCACCGTAGTGTCGCAGGCAGCGATGAATGTGATGTTCGAGCCACTGGGTCTTGCCACACTCACCGCGCCATTCTGCATCACCACCTGGGCATTCCTGCTGCCGATGTTCAAACTCGACGAGGCAAAGCCCGACCACTCTAACTGGACTCCCGCGTTGAAGCGTCATCTTCAGAAGAAGTAGTCCTACGAAAACTCCACGGGCGGGAGCGCTCGCCCAAAATATCCCTACCAAGTGTGGCGGTCACAAGAACTCCGACAATCTGGAGCAGAAGCGTGACCGCCAATACTAAATTCACACCACCCCACTTCATCACAAGCGGAATCGTAAAGACACCCACCACCGCGCCCGCCTTACCCATAGCGGCGGCAAGACCCGCGCCCGCACCACGGTCGGCGATAGGGTAAATCTGCGCGGGAAGGACAAAGGTGATAAGGTGCGGACCGGCATTAAGGAAAATCTCAAAGACCACAAAGCCCGCAATCATCGTCCAGCGTGGCAGGTGCATCATATTGCCCAACATCAGCAGCAACAATCCCGCCGCCGCTGCCGCAAAGCCGAGGCTCTGCTGGCGGATGTGTGACGAGCGGCGCACCACCGCAAGACCGAGCGCAAAACCGACTGCTACAAAGAGGTTTATATATGCCGACAACTGCACCGACGATGCCGTATGGGCGATAGTTCCCACCTCGCCACGACTCAACCCCAGCGACATAATCAGCACAGGCAGAAAGACACCCACGCCATAGACCGCATACCCCTCGCACGCCCACGGCACACCGCAGAAAATCGAGCGGCGCAGGTTCTCGCCACGCAACATATCGCGCCACGAGAGGCGGTCGCGCTCCGCCTTCTCATCACGACCCGCAATCTCGCCAATCACGACATCCTCGCCAAGAAAAAACCTCACGGCGTGCTCCGCCTCCTCGCGCCTGCCCTTCGAGAGCAGCCACCCAGGACTCTGCTCAAAGCGCGTCGCCGCCAGCAGCATCACCACCGCCATAACGGCAACGAGCAGATACATTCCGTTCCAATGGTCAGCCGTAGTCCAATGCTCCAGAATGTAGTAGCAGACAAACGCCATCACGATATTTCCCAGCGCCGAGGCAGCCTTCGCCACGCCGACCATAAACAGACGCCAACGGCGGGGCATAATCTCGGATATATAATCCGAGTCGAGACTATAACCGCCACCAACGCCAAAACCCATCACAAAGAGCGCCAGGCCGCTTATGACAAGGTTGGGCGTAAAGGATGCGACCAGCGCACCGAGCAGAATCAGTGCGGGCGAGAGCCTCAAGTAACGCAGATAGCCTCTACTGTCGCTCCACCTCCCGATAAGGATTGAGCCCACCATAATGCCCGCAAGGCTCATGCTCGCCAGCGCGCCCTGACCGAGCGCCGAGAGCGTCCTGTGCTCAAGAATCTGCATCAGGGGGATGACCACGCCGACAAGCGTCGAGAGCGCCGCGCCCACCACCTGACCAAGTGACGCCACAACGAGCACCCGCAGATGACCCAAGCGCAGCGGCATAGTGTCCATATCGAGAGGCTTACCATCCTCACGCTCACCCCTATGTTGAAAACGGCGGCGCATAGCCTGCCACCGCTCGATAGTCCAGCGCAGGGCAACACCCACGCCGACACCCACCGCCGACTCGAAGAAGCGCAGCGAGCAGTTGGTCGCGGGGTCAGCCTCGGGCGACATCTGCGCCACGAGCATAATGATGAGCAGCGTGATGGTGGCGATGCGCCCGTTGTTGTAGATGTTGAGCACCATACATAGCGCCTCCAACGCAAAGACCGTCAGCAGCATACCCATCACCGAGAATGGCAACAACTTAAGGTAGGCGTAGGCAATCACAGCCCCGAGGAATGTGCCCAGCACACGCAGCCAGGCGGGTCGCAACGCCTCCTTATAGGAGGGCATCTGCAACACCGTAATGACCGAGGTGCACGACAACATAGCACCCATCCACCGCGACGCGGCGTGAATCTGACCCGTAGCATAGATGCCCACATAGTACGCCAGCGCGATACCCACGCACGACACCACCAGCACAAACGGGTGGATGCGCGCCACCGCCGAGTAGATGATGGTGCGCAGACGAGTTACGATTTTCGGCTCTTTCATAGCAAATTCGTTTCCCCGAAAAGAGCAATTCTTGCACCAAAAAGAGAGTGGTATAAATAAAAATAGACTGCCGATATTATCAGCAGTCCATTATATTCAACAAAAAATTGTATGGAGAGAGGGTTTTCAAGGCGCACGAAGACCGAGAAAGCGGAGTTTACTAAAGCGTAAATGAGCATTTCGAGGGCGAGTGCAACACAGAAAACACCTTTCCAGGCAATTTTTATATCGAAAGAATCTTCACAATATCCATATCCTTCAAATCCATTGGATGGAGGTGGGCAACGGCCTTCTTGAATGGCACATAGACCAACTCGCCGTTCTTGATGCCAATCATCACATTGCGCTGACCCTCCGAGAGAGCCTCGATAGCCATAGCACCCATCTTCGATGCGAGGATGCGGTCCTTCGCCGTTGGTGAGCCGCCACGCTGCAAGTGACCAAGGATAGTCACGCGCGCGTCAAACTCGGGGAACTCCTTCTTGATACGCTCCTTCAGGCCGAGTGCACCGCCCGTAGCCTTGTTCTCCGCCACCAGCACGATAGCCGATGACTTGCTCTTGCGGAAGCCGTTATGGATGAGTTCTGCCAACTGGTCCACCTCGGTCTCGCGCTCTGGGATGATTGCCGCCTCGGCACCCGATGCGATAGCACCATTCAGGGCGAGGTAGCCCGCTGTGTTACCCATCACCTCAACGAAGAAGAGGCGCTCGTGGCTGGTTGCTGTGTCGCGCAACTTATCCACCGCATCTACGATGGTATTGAGCGCTGTGTCGTAACCGATAGTCTCGTCGGTGCCGTCGAGGTCGTTGTCGATAGTACCAGGCAAGCCTACGATAGGCACATCAAACTCCTCGGCAAAGAGTTGTGCTCCCGACAATGAGCCATCACCACCGATAACCACCAGTGCGTCGATGCCCGCCGCCTTCATATTCTCATACGCCTGCTTGCGACCCTCGGGTGTGCGGAACTCCTTACTGCGAGCGGTCTTGAGGATAGTACCACCCTGCTGGATGATGTTCGACACGCTCTGCGACTTGAACTCCACGATTTCGTTTGTCACCAAGCCGTGGTAGCCACGCATAATACCCTTCACCTGATAACCATTATATATTGCCGTGCGCGTAACGGCGCGGATTGCGGCATTCATACCAGGGGCGTCGCCTCCCGATGTGAGAATACCGATACATTTAATTGCAGCCATAGTATTCGTATTTTAAGTTTCTTTTGCAAAATTAAGCAAAATAATTGAAAAATAAAATAGCGGAATAGGGTGTTGAGAGGGCAATTTGGGGTGGAAATGGCATTTTTATTTTCGCGCGTCTTGCGGTGGCGAGGCGTATCTTTGGAGGCGTAACGCGCTTTGCGCGTCACCCCCGCCCGCCTCCAAAGATAATATATCCTCAAAGTAAATCAGGCGCGATGCGCCTGCATCTTCGGCGGCATAGCGCGTGAATGCGCTACCCCCACTGCTCCCGAAGATAATATCGCATCAAAGTAAAAACAAAAAAAGGTTGTCCCGAAAGACAACCTTTTTCTTTTATATGTAACCCAAGAAATTGCTATAAGAAGAGGGTTTCAAGGCTTGCGAAACTCGAAAAACCGCAGTTTACTGGGCGTAAATGAGGATTTTGAGAGTGAGCGTAACGCAGAAAACACCTTATTATACAATTTCTCTTTATTGTCTGTACGAACTACATCATACCACCCATACCACCCTGTGGCATTGCTGGCATAGCAGGTGCATCAGACTTCTTCTCTGCCAATACGCACTCGGTTGTGAGGAACATTGAGGCGATTGAAGCAGCGTTCTCCAACGCTACGCGAGATACCTTTGTCGGGTCGATGATACCCGCTGCAAGCATATCCTCATACTTGTCGTCACGAGCATTGTAACCCATTGAGCCCTCGCTCTCCTTCACCTTGTTCACAACAACTGAACCCTCGCCACCAGCGTTTGCTACGATCTGGCGCAATGGCTCCTCGATAGCACGCTTAACGATCTGGATACCTGTTGTCTGGTCCTCGTTAGCACCCTTGAGGTTCTCCAAAGCGGCTACGGCACGGATGTAAGCCACACCACCACCAGGAACGATACCCTCCTCAACAGCAGCGCGAGTAGCAGCCAAAGCGTCATCCACGCGGTCCTTCTTCTCCTTCATCTCCACCTCGGTAGCAGCACCTACATAGAGAACGGCAACATCGCCAGAGAGCTTCGCCAAGCGCTCCTGCAACTTCTCACGGTCGTAGTCAGACTTTGCAGACTCGATGCCGCCACGAATCATAGCGATGCGTGAAGCAATAGTCTCCTTCTCGCCAGCGCCATCAACGATAGTGGTAGTCTCCTTGTTCATAACAACCTTCTCGGCAGAACCCAACACCTCGATTGTTGCGTCCTCGAGCTTCATACCCTTGTCAGCAGATACTACTGTACCGCCAGTGAGGATTGCGATATCCTCCAACATATCCTTACGACGATCACCGAAGCCTGGAGCCTTGCAAGCCGCAATCTTCAATGTACCGCGCAACTTATTCACTACGAGTGCAGACAAAGCCTCGCCATCAACATCCTCGGCAATGATAAGGAGTGAGCGACCATTCTGTGCCACTGGCTCTAACACACCCATAATCTCCTTCATTGTAGAGATCTTCTTGTCGGTGATAAGGATGAGTGGCTTCTCCAACTCTGCCTCCATCTTCTCTGTGTCGGTCATAAAGTAAGCCGAGATATAACCGCGGTCGAACTGCATACCCTCAACTACATCTACATGTGTCTCGGTACCCTTTGCCTCCTCAACTGTGATTACGCCCTCGTTGTTCACCTTTGCCATAGCCTCTGCGATGAGCTTACCGATAGCGTTGTCGTTGTTAGCCGAGATTGTTGCAACCTGCTCAATCTTTGAGATGTCGCTGCCAACCTCGTGTGAGAGCTTGCGGAGCTCGTCAACAACGATACCTACGGCCTTGTCCATACCGCGCTTCAGGTCCATTGGGTTTGCACCTGCAGTCACATTCTTCAAACCTACGCCGATAAGAGCCTGTGCCAAAACGGTAGCGGTTGTTGTACCATCACCAGCGTCATCGTTGGTCTTTGATGCAACCTCCTTAACCATCTGTGCACCCATATTTGCAAATGGATCCTCCAACTCAATCTCCTTTGCTACGGTCACACCGTCCTTTGTAATCTGTGGTGCGCCGAACTTCTTGTCGATAATCACATTACGACCCTTAGGACCGAGTGTTACCTTCACGGCATTTGCCAATGCATCAACGCCCTCCTTCAAAAGGTCGCGTGCCTCTACATTATATTTAATCTCCTTTGCCATTTTTCTCAAAGTTTTATGTTCTACACTTTAGGAATATTAGCAGATAGCGAGGATGTCGCTCTGCTTCATGATGAGGTAGTCAGTGCCATCGATGTTAATCTCGGTGCCGGCGTACTTGCCATAGAGAACTGTGTCGCCCTCCTTAACCTCCATCTTAACCTCTGCTGTGCCAGGACCTACGGCTACTACCTTGCCCATAAGTGGCTTCTCTTTTGCTGTGTCTGGAATGAACAGACCGCCTGCGGTCTTCTCCTCCGCTGGATTTGGCAATACCAAAACGCGGTCTGAAAGTGGTTTAATCGTCATAGTGTTTATTGTTTTAGTTTATGTTATTCTGTTGTAGTCAAATTTTTCTGCACACGCCTTTTATATAAGCAAGCAGTGTGCCAAACCCTCGTTGTCACATAATTTTGGCAAAACGCGCCACTGCGGGTGACAAAATGTCACACACCACCCCAATTTTATGCCTCCGATGGATTAATATGCCATACGGAATGCGAAGTTTGCAAAATTATTTCTAATTTTACACACTTTTTCGAGATTATTATGAAAAAAATATTGACACTCCTGATTTTTATCCTCTCTGCGGTGGCTTTTTCGGCCTCGGCGCAGAGCATCGACTACAATAACCTGGCGCCCCACCCTCGCATCCTCCTGACAAAGGGCGATGTGAGCAAGATGCGCGAACTGCCCGCACAGTCGGCCAACGCGAAGATGGTCAATGACAGGATTATGGCGCTGGCAGAGGGCTGGGTGGATGCCGAGGCGGTGAAGTACGACAAGTCGGAGGGCGACCTCTCGGCGGCTTCACGCGAGGCTCTGCGACGCATCTTCTACCTCTCGTATGCCCACGCTATGACCGACGATATGCGCTTCGTGGCGGCAGCCGAGCGCGAGATGATGGCAGTGAGCGCCTTCGAGGATTGGAATCCCGCGCACTTTACCGATGTGGCAGAGTTTACTATGGCTCTCTCAATCGGCTACGACTGGCTCTACCGCCGTCTGTCGGTGCGCTCGCGCAGCATCATCGGCACAGCCATCTATGAGAAGGGTCTGCTGGCGACCGAGAGCGCCGACGCCGAGTTCATCAACTCTACGGAGGTAAACAATCAAATCTGCTGTGCGGGTATCATCTACGGCGCACTGGCTACGCTGGAGCGCTCGCCCGAGTACTGCAAGGCGCTCATCGACAAATGTCTGGGCTCGAACAAGCAGGCGATGGCTATCTACGCACCCGACGGCGCACACCCCGACGGCTACGACACCTGGAGCACCACAACGGGCTTCGAGACCCTGCTAGTGGCGGCTCTGGAATCATCACTGGGCACCGATGCGGGCATCACCTCGCAGAACGGATTTATGCAGACAGCCAACTTCATCAACCAGATAGTAGCCCCCTCGGGCAAGTTGTTCAACTATGGCGACTGCCGCAGCGAGGAGGCCGAGAGTCAGATTGCAAAGTATTGGTTCGCAGGCAAGTTGGGCGACCCATCGCTGGTGGCAATCGACGAAAAATTACTCGCCGAGGGTAAGTTTCAGGAGGATAACTTCCTGCCCGCATATATGATTTGGACCTGCAAGCAGGACATCAAGAGCACCACCCCTTCCAACCAGAAGAACTGGCAGAGTTGGAAGAGCGAGGGTGAGACCCCTCTGTTCATCTACCGCAGTGGTTGGAACAAGGGCGACGACTACTTCGCAATCAAGGGCGGCAAGGTGGAGGATGCAGAGTCACATCAGGATGGCGGCTCGTTCATCTACGAGGTTGATGGCATTCGCTGGGCAATAGACCTGGGCGCCGAGGGCGACAACGCCGCAAAGGCGGAGTGGCACAACACCATCACCTTCAACGGTCAGCCTCACCGCGCGGGGGGCAAGGCGGAGATTACCGCTCACAGCATCACCAACCGCGAGAAGAGCGCCGAGGTGGACCTCTCACCACTCTTTGCCGACCACGCACGCAGCGTGAAGCGTCAGGCACACCTCGACAAGAAGAACTGCCTCACCATCACCGACATCGTGGAGGGCATCTCGCAGCCAGCCGTCATGGAGTGGCGAATGGCAACAAACGCTACGGCAGAGATTCTGTCGCCACAAATCATAATGCTTCAGCAGGATGGTCAGACACTCTACCTCAAACTCAAGAGCCGCGCAAAGTCCGAGGCGAAGATTTGGCAGGCCGAGAATGGCGTCACACGCGTGGGCTTTGTCGTGGAGTTGAAGGCGGGCGAGGGTCAGAGCGTCGAGGTTGCGATGTCGCAGATTAAGCCAAATGTCATCTCTCGCATTAAGAGTTTCAACATCAAGAATATCAACCTCAAGCAGGTATTACAGAAAAAATAACGCACTATGAAGCGAACACTATTCCTTTTCCTCTCGGCGCTGTGCCTTATCTTGTGCGCCACATCGTGCAGCAGCACACGCCGTAGCAGAGTGAGTTTCCACTCGCTCGATGCAGAGACATTCGGGCGATTTATCCAGCAGGATGATGTCTATGTAGTGGATGTGCGTACCCCCGAGGAGCACGCGGCGGGCGCGATTGAGGGCACCGACGAGAACCTCGATGTGCGTAGCGCCAACTTCTTCAAGGAGTTCAAGCGACTGCCACAGGATAAGACCATCGCACTCTACTGCAAGGGCGGCGGCCGCAGCAAGCAGGTCGCGGGTGTGCTGGCGGGCAACGGATACAGGGTTGTTGAGTTGTCGGTGGGCTATGACGGCTGGGTCAAGCACCACGCCGAGCAGCCGAAGAAGTAGTCAAAAAAGAGGTTTTTGCGTTTTCTTGAAAGATTTTTTCATATAAATTTGGAAAAATGCAATAAACCCTCTATATTTGCACCCGATTTGAGTAATCAAGTCGATATGGTGGATGTAGCTCAGTCGGTTAGAGTAGAGGATTGTGGTTCCTAAGGTCGTGGGTTCGAATCCCATCTTCCACCCCACAAGCAGACGCAAGGTTTTTAACCTTGCGTTTTTTTGTTGTATATGTTTCTCGTCTGCAAGCAGCCAGAAACACCACAACAAAAATCAACGCCTTCAGCGTTCTGCTTATATGTGCAAGAGGAAAATGGTAATGGGTTGCGAGGATAGTTTTTTTTATTTTCAAAGGTATCCTCGCTTCGGCTTCGCCGTTCAAATCCCATCTTCCACCCATAAAACAAAACAAAAGGTGTCGATTTCTCGACACCTTTTGTTTTTATTGCATCACCGCAAATTTATTTGCAGGGGGATGGAATGAAAACAAAAAGTGTTGCGCAGCAACTTCTTGCTTTGTTATATGGAAGCGCCCCTGCGGCGAGCAGCAGGGAAAGGCGTTAAGCGGAGCAGACCCCAGTCTGCACAGTAGCCAATCCCATCTTTCAATAATATCAAAAAGAAATTCTATCTTACTTATCCCAAATGCAGAGTTTGCCCTCTCTATTCTCGTCAAAATATGCCGCGAATGACGGATTATTTTATCACCACAAGATTTTGTAGCACTAAACTTCGAATACACTTTTTCATTTGATTTTTATCTTTAATTATAATATCTCCATCGATTTACCATAATTAAAGATACCTCCATCATTCGCTTCTTTCGGTCTTATTTTCCATATCGGGTCTTGAAGAGTAAAGTAGAGTAGATCTACATTTTCAGGCATAAGAGCCTCTATTTCTTTTGCAAGTTTTAAACCTCTTTCCCACCATTCTTTCCATTGAGAGTCTATCCAATGATTGGAACAATAAAGACTTTCGCATTCCCACTCCAAAAACCACTCTTTAAGGCCATTAACTCCAGTTAAGTCAACTTCTTTTCCTAAGACACTTATTAAAAGGCTGTTGAAATTTCCAATATTACAACCTCTTTCATCCCAAAATAGAGCATTTCCATAGTCGGGGGACATTAGAATCTTACATCTCATTCTCTTTGGATTCTTTATTATTAATATTCATATTCATCATCATATTCATCTTCTATACCAAAAAAGCCCTTTACCCTTTGAAGATATGAGTCGAGACGCTCTTTCACATATTCCCAGTCGAAATCTTTCCAAGGATTATATATATAACCTTTGCTATCTCTTGTTGGATACCGAGGTTCGCTAAACTTGTCTGATTCAATGATACATACATTTGCATCTTTATTTGCCGCCTTTTGAATAATTGTTATTGCGTGTATCGAAGGTTGCTTAATGCAAATCTTTTTAAGTATGGCAATGCTTTTGTCAAAATCACCCAACTCCCTTAGAAGTTCAGCGTGGAGAAGAGTGTCTTCGGGCCTTAATCTAAATAGTGCGAGAGCATTCTCTCTGAAAAACTGACGCTCACGCTGCAGTTCATCTGGCAAAATCTCTACATTGTGCATCTGACCATATAAATCGTTGTATGACCATAGTAGCATCATTCTCAATGTCTCCTCATCTTTTCCTTGAGGTTTTAACTGCTCCAACGCTTCTTTCAATGATTCGTATGACAATTCGCCGAAATCTGAATTAAAATAAGATTTGCAATCGCCAATTATCTGCGAACGATGGTAAAAGTGATATTTCTTACAAATGGGACATTTTAACACTGGCGAAATAGATGGCAGACTAGGTAAGTCATACTTAAAATCTGACCAGATTGTGCTTCCAATATCATTACCTGACCACAAGCAGGAAATCCTCCTTAAACCTCCACAATGAGGGCATTTTAAAATATCAGGGGTATATTCTTTCATAGTTATATGTAGCTTATATTAAACTTAAATCCGCGGAGCGATTTTATAAATAAAAGATTGGGCAGATATATAAATATGTAATTTAAATTTACGCATAACAAATATACGAAAATATTACGCACACAGGAAAATAATAGACAAAATTATTCTACAGATATACTATACTTAACAATGCCTCGCAAAGTATAATTCACTTGGTTTATTGACCAATGCCCCTAATAAACCTACTTATCCCGATGCGGAGTTTATCCACTCTATTCTCATCAAGATACGATACGGATAATAAACCACCACCCAACACCAACAAAACACAAAAAAAAGAGGAAAAACCTTTCGATTTTTCCTCTATGGTAGCGGAGATGGGATTCGAACCGCATGACCTTCGGGTTATGAGCCCGACGAGCTACCACTGCTCTACTCCGCGATGTATCTTTATGTGAGCCGAAACCCTACATTTCGTATTTTGGTAGTGCAAAGATAGTGACAATTTTGTTATCTGCAAATTTATTTACAACTTTTTTATCACACAAAAAGCCAACGCGTTGATTTTCAGTGTATCACAACGCAATAAATTTTTCGCTATTTTATGCAGCGAGCCACGATTTCCGACAAATCGGCCACCTGACGGGTTGCGCCGCGCGCAATGGCCTTCTTGCACAAAGGGCACGCCGTAACGATTGTTTGAGCCCCCGTCTCCTCGAGTTGTGACGCCACGCCCTGGGCTATCTTCAACTGCTGGGCGTCGCTGATTGCCGTGTTCGCCACCGACGAGCCGCAGCAGAGCGCATCGTGGCGTGTATGCTCGGGTTCAAGCAGTTCACCCACCGCCTCGATTACGGCGCGAGGCTCATCATAGATACCGCTTCCGCGACCCAGTTCGCAAGGGTCGTGATAGGTGAATGTAGCACCCTGCTCACGCCCCACATTGAGCCTACCCTGCTCCATCAGGCGCAGAATATACTCCGAGTGGTGCAGCACCTCGACACCCTCAAGATGATACTCCTCGCGAAAGACCTTCAGACATATCGGGCACGAGGTGACGAGCGTCGTGATGCCGTGCTTTGCAAAGAGCGACTTGTTGTACTCCACCATCTTGCGCGCCGAGTCCACCTCGCCCGAGAGCATCAGCGGACGACCGCAGCACGCGCCACCCTCCTTGTCGGCCCACCACACCTCTTCGCCCGCCGCCTCGAAGATGCGCTTCATCGACGACATCGTGTTGGGGGTCAGCAGGGTCATACACCCCGCAAAGTAGCCTACCCTACCCTCGCCCAGCGAGCGATCGACGCCACGCAGATAGTTATAACGCCCCTCGTGAGGGATGTTACGCATCGACGAGCGCGAGTTCAGGCGCAGCGTGTTAAGGTTGATGCCCACAGGACACACCTGCTCGCAACGGCCGCACATCAGGCAGTTGTTGGCAATCTTCTGCTGGAGCATATTGTAACGGCGGTCACGCAGGAAATAGACCGACTGCACCTCGTTGATACCCAACTGCGACTGCAACTGGCAAGGGTCGATACATATTCCGCAGCGCGAGCACGCCTCCACCTCGAAGTTATCGTACGACTTCTCCATCGCCTCGGGGCGAAGTCTGTAATGGCGCAGGAAGATAAGCGGAATCTCGGTAAAGATATGCATATATCGCGAGAATGGCATCGCAACGAAAAAGATACCCAGCGCCAGCGAGTACATCCACCACAGAGGCTCATACGCATAGCCCAGCGCACCCTCGCCCATCACGCTGTCGAGCAACCGCCCGAGACCGCCCGTAAGGAAACTACCGCCGCCATATATAGCTGCCGTAACGCTCTCGGCGAGCAGTCGCAGAGGAAAGACAAACCACAGAGCCGACAACGCCACGCGGTCGAAGAGGATGTGGTTTGTGGTCTTACGCATACCCAGCGCCCTTGAGCGCAGACGCTTCAGCCACGCCATAGCCACACCCGAGAGGACAAAGAGCAGCAGGAAGTCCATAGCAAAGTCGAACACAGGTTTGTGAGCCGTAATGCCATTCAGCGGCACGAAATACTTAAAAAAGACATGTCCCTGCAACGGCACCCACTGAAAACCGAGGTAGGCGACCGTCTCCGCCCAGCCCACCGCAATCAGCAGAAACCAGCCAAACGCGAGACTCATATGCATATAACCCAGGCGCGCATCGACCTTAAAGATGCGGCGGTGCAGCAGCGACTCTCTCACCACCTCCCACAACGCCCGCAGGGTGCTCATTGAGAAGACGCCCTTCGCAATCAGCCGCCAATCCTTGCGCGGCAGGTTACGCAGCCACGATATATATTTCACTGCGATTACGGCGAACATTATCGACGCACCCGCAATGAAGGGGATACAGAAACTTGCAAAAAAGGTCATATCAGAAATCTCCAAGTTTGCGTTTAATCAACATTACCACACCGCGCGTATTGATGCCTCGTGGGCAGACCAGACGGCACTTTCCGCACAGCATACACTTATTCATCTCCTCGTAGGCACCCTGATACTCGCCTCGGCGCACCAGCGTGTGTACCTTGCGGAAGTTGAACTCCGTAAGGTTGCCCGCCGTACAGGTTGCCGTACACGAGCCACAGCCGATGCACGACTGTAACTCGGGCATCTCGCGCGTAATCTCGCTACTCTTACGCAGGTTGTTGCGGTCGATATCTATCGCGCGGGGCTTGCTTATTGAAAATCCGAAGTTAATCATACCATTGCCTTTTTATCTCTTTGCGAGCCACTCCACCACGGCGCGTGCCGCCGCTGTGCCCTCGTTCATCGACTCACCCACATTCTTGGGTGCAGTGACTGCGCCAGCATAGAATATGCCCTCGCGGTTGCTCTCCACATTGTGCAGGAACGAGTCGCGCGGCTGCATAAAAC
Source organism: Alistipes sp. (assembly GCA_017555805.1). Classification (GTDB taxonomy): domain Bacteria; phylum Bacteroidota; class Bacteroidia; order Bacteroidales; family Rikenellaceae; genus Alistipes. The sequence continues at coordinate 20,102 of JAFZFR010000107.1, forward strand.
CGCTTGGCTGCGCCTTGAGTCCGCACTCCGCCACAAGGTTCTCGTTCAGCGCGTTGGACTTCATTCCCACCAGCAGCACGAGCATATCCACCGCCATCTTGAGCGGGCGACCCGTCAGCGTATCCTCCGCCTTGATTTGCAGGCGGCAGTCGATTGTTGGGCTCACCTCCGAGATGCGACCCCTCACGAAGTGAACATTGTAATCCACCTGCGCCTCGCGGTACATCTCCTCATAGCCAGGGCCGAACATACGAATATCCATATAGAAGTTAAAGATATCCGCCCCAGGAAACATTCGCTTCAACTCCATCGCCTGCTTCACACCCGTCACGCAGCACACCTTCGAGCAGTGACGCTGACACACCTTCTCATCGCGCGAGCCCACGCAGTGCAGTATGGCTATGCGGCGAGGCGTCACACCCGACTTTAGGCGCACCGCACCCTCGTTGAACATACGCTCAAGGTCTGCCGAGGTGATTACATTATCGTAAATGCCGTAGCCGTACTCCTCCTTTACCTTTGCGTCGAAGAGGGTAAAGCCCGTCGCCACCACCACCGAGTCGCACTCCAGCACCTCGCCCGAGGTCAGAACGACCCTGTCAGAGGCAATCTTTGCCGCCTCACAACCCGTTCTCACCGCAAGATTTGGCGATGATATCAACCTTGAGCGCAACTCCGCCAGCACCTCCTCGGCGGGCGTAAATGTGGGGAAGAGTTTGTGCCAGTTACGGATTTTTCCGCCCAGTTCGCTCTCCTTCTCCAGTATGGTGACAGCCACGCCCTGACGCAGCAACTCGCTCGCGCACTGCATACCCGCGACTCCACCACCTATGACTATTGTGTGATATCCCATCTCTACTTCTTCATCTTATATAAAACCTCTTGCGAGCAACTATTCACAATCGCCGACTCGGGACGGCCTATATACTTGCCATCGCCACCCAGATACTTCGCCGAAGGGTCGTACTCCACGCCCATCTTATCCAGCAGCGGCTCTACATCGACCTGATGCATCTGCATTCCGAGTTCCCACGGGTCGTAGCCCAGCACCAGACCTGCCATCTCCTCGTAGGTCAGCACAGGTATGCCCGCGCCATTTTGTCCGTATGTCGTGCCCTCCATCTCGGCGAGCGTGTATTGCCACTTGTCAAGGAACATCGAGCATCCTGGGCAGTTGCAGACGATAAAGTCGGGCTTGTAGGGCGCCATACTCTCCAGTTTTCTCTGCGAGTTGGCAATCGAGTAGCCTCTGTTCGCCTGCACAAGGTAGTTCCTGAAGCCGAAGCCGCAGCAGTGTCGGCGCTCGGGGTAATCGACAATCTCACCTCCCCAACTCTCGACCATACCCGCCAGCACATAGGGGAACTCCGAGCCTCCGATTCCCTTCTTCGGGAATATCTTGGCGTAGTGGCAGCCGATGTGCTCCACCACCTTCAGCGGCTCGCCCGTATAGACATTCACTAACTTACGCTTCGCCTTGCGCGCAATCTCCTCGCGATGGTGGAACATCACATCCGAGGTGTGGGCGAGATTTTTGGGCACTTTGAACTCTCTGCCCGTCGCCTTAAAGAGGTTTTCGCGGGTGCGCTCCTCCAGTTCGGGAAACTCCTCCCAGGTGGCGAGCAACTCGGTGTAGATACCAAACGAGGTGATGCACGACGAGGTGAAGTTCTCATATCCCGCCTCGCTCATCAGCGCAAACTGACGCGCCACAACGGTCATAATGGTCTCCAGCGGCACCACATCCGAGTGGTAGCCGATGCCCGTACACGATGTATGCAGAGGGTCGTCATATATGTCGCGACCCAAATCCTTACTCAATATATCCAGAAAGACCTTCTCGCTACCAGGAAAGAAGTTCTGGCGGATGCACGAACGAGCGTAGTAGTAGTTGTCGTCGGCAATATCTTTCTGATAATCAGTCCAACTTGACCTTTTCATAGTCTAATAGTGTTCGTTAGAGTTGCGGGTATAGACCTCCATAAAATACTCCTCATCGGCGCCGTCGAAACCCATCTCGCGCGCCTTGCGCTCGGAGTGCTGCTCGATAAGGTCGAAGAACTCCTTGCCGCCCGTAACCTCAAAAATTCGGTGAATCTCCGCCATCGTCTGCTCGTCGCACTTGCGCAGCGCGCCAGCGCCCTCCTTGCCATAGACATCCGTATAGCGGCCATATATCTGCTCGTCGTTGTCGATTATCCAGCGCCACACCGTACCCTGCTCGGGGTGCAGTTCGGGGCGTATGTTGCGAGGCGTGAGGCAGTAGCCCGTACGCAGGATATTATCGCCAATCGCGCGCTTGAGGGCAAACTGCTGGCGACCCTTCTCGCTCTCAACGAAGAAGCCCAACTTCTGCGACAGCGTACGCAGAGCCTGAATCACATAACCTGGGGTGTTACCTCTGGGGCAGCGTGGTCGGCACGACATACACTCGCCGCAGTACCATATCTCCTCGCCCCTCATCAACTCCTCGATAGCCTCATCGTCGCGTGTCTGGACGATGCTCACTATCTGGCGAGGGTCGTAGTTGTAGAATGCCGCCGCAGGACACACCGCCGTGCAGACACCGCAGTTCATACACGCAGTGAGCCCCTCCTTCAGGCGCACATCCTCCATCAGCATATCGAAATATTTTCCCATTTTCCTGTTCTAAAAAAGCAACTTTGCCTGCGGACAAAGTTACGGAAAGCGTTTCACTTACGCGGTAGTATAAATACCTATTTTCCGCGGGGCGTTTTGGTACATTTGGACACAAAAAAGGACTGCCCGATTGGGCAGTCCATTCTATTTCAGGATAGGACAAATAAAACCTATCGCACAGGGAACTCTGTCATACGAAGAGTAGTACAGCCGTAAGGGATAAGTGTGATATCAACCTCGGCGCCAACCTCGCCCGCAGGCTCCTGCTGTGTGAGGTAGTTGATAGGACCAGCCGAGTTGCGGTGCATATGCCAGTTTGGCAACATATTAGCCTTCGCCTTAATCTTGATAGGCGCACCGTTCAAAGTCCAAGGAGTGTTGCTGCACTCGCCCTTCTCGACGATAAAGTTCTGCGCTACCGCCTCGCCGTGGAGATCCTTGTCACGAAGAGCCACATTCCAAGGTGTTGGAGATGTAACCTCATAGTAGTAAGGACCTAACCAGCGTGCGTCATCCTCGTTGCACTCGTGGCGCATCCAGCGCTCCTCCATACGCAAAGCATATACCAGCGGACCACGCTCCACGACAGCCGAGTAATCGTACCAACGAGAGATAGCCACCTCAGCGTTGAATGTGATAACCACCTGGTCACCATCAGCCCACTCGCGATTCAAGCGGATAGTACCCTTGCGAGGGCTCTCCGCCTTAACCTCGGCGCCATTTACTGTGAGGGTGTAACCCTTGCTCCACGCTGGCACGCGAAGGTCGAATGGGAACGCTGCCGACTTCTGCTTCTTGTCGGGGAATGAGAACGAGAATGCCACCTGCTCCTCGAATGGGTAGCAAGTCTGCTCGTTAATCACTACTGCCACATCATTAACGGTTGTAGAGAGTGTCGATGGCGCATAAACCATTGCCGCAACACCACCCTCGGCACTCTTGAGCCAGAGGTTCTGCACGAACTTTGGCCAGCCCTGGTGCAAGTTACAAGTACAGCAAGGGTAGCCGCTCAACACACCAAAGAGGATGTCGGTGCTATTGTGAGGTGTAGAGAAGTTACGAGGCTTGCGAGTAACCTCCACCTGATTAATCTGCTGATAGTACTGACGAGCGTCGCCCTTGTCGGTAATCTGTGTTGGGAGGGCGTTGTATGTGATGCGCTCCAGGAGGTCGGCGTAGGTGTTGTCGCCAGTGATGCGGTACATCTCCTCCAACGAGTACATCATCTCGGTTGCAGTACACAACTCCGAGCCGCGTGTTGGGTCGCCGAAGTGAATCAACTCATCACCTGCCCACAGACCTGTTGGGAAGCCGATGGTCTGACGGATGCGGCGCAAAGCCTCCTGTGGAGCATTGAGGAACTTATCCTCCTTCGACTGCTGCCACCAGATGACTGGCTCCTTGAAGCCCTGACCGAGGTTTACGCAGTGGATGCTATTCTGGCGGAAGAGGTGGTCATTGGTTGTGAAACGACCAGTCCAGTCGGCTGACTGCTGGTGCAAAATCTCACCCAACTGGAGCAACTTCTCGTCGCCAGTAATGTTATACAACCAGTGCACAATCAGCAAGTTATCGCCTGCACGCTCGGTTGCCCAGAATGTCCAGTTACCCAGCGGAGTCTTTGGCAACTCCTTGAGCTGATAGTGGAAATAGTTTGTCATAAACTCAACGACACGCTCGTCGGCTGTCGCCATATAGTACTGCTGCAAAATCTTCAGCGCCACCATACGAGGCCACCAGTCGAGTGCGTTGCCGCGCTGCATACCGTACATATAAGGGCGGTCGGTGTCAGGACCGAATGAGCCGCTCTCCTTCTGTGATGCGAGGATAGCCTCAACCCACTTGAGCGACTTTGCCTTGAGTGCCTCATCGCCCATAATATATGCCATTGGAAGTGCGCCGTCAATCCAGTATGGACCACGCTCCCAAGCGTCGCCCTCGCCACCGAGCCAAGCGTTGTTGTCACCACACACCAACTCGTAGAGCTGGTCGAGGTCGCCTGTCATACCGTTCAACATAATCTGCATCTGCTCACCCAGCCAGCCCTCGGGCTTAATCTCGCCGATAGGGAGTTGGGCATAAGGGGTCTCCACCAGCGGAGCGCGGTTGAATACGGGCTGTGGCGCAGGGGTCTTCTTCTTGCCCGCCGCCGACACTGTCAAAGCGCACATCATCGCAATTGCTGTAATAAAAGTTCTTAATTTCATAGTATTTAATTTTAGGTTTTTCTGCTATTATTTTACCCTCTCGTAGCGTTCAAACGCAAAGGGATAAGGGTACTTCTCACCGCAAGGATAGGCCTCCTGCTCAACGAGTTGCCACTGGCTCTCGTCCCACTCGGGGAACTTCGTGTCACCCTCATAGTCGTGCTCCACGCGCGTGAGGTAGAAGCGGTCGGCAACATCCAGCGCGAGGGCGTAAATCTGCGCTCCGCCGATGATGAAAACCTCCTCGTCGGCTGGGAACATCGCAATCGCCTCCTCCAACGAGCGGGCGATGGTGCAACCCTCGATATGCTCTGCCGTACGGCTGATGACCACATTTGTGCGGTTTGGCAGCGGACGACCCAGCGACTCATAGGTCTTGCGACCCATAATCACGGGATGACCCGAGGTGGTGCGCTTGAAGAAGCGCAAATCCTCCGAGATGTGCCACAGCAAGGCGTTCTTATCTCCTATGGTGCCGTTTTGTGCGACGGCTACAATAATGCTTACCATCTTGAATTGTGTTTAGAATGACATTGGTGCCTTGATGGTCGGATGTGGGTCGTAACCCTCCAGCGTGAAGTCCTCATAGCGGAAATCGAACACCGACTTAACCTCGGGATTGAGGTGCATCGTAGGCAGTGCGCGAGGCTCGCGCGAGAGTTGCTCATCCACCTGCTCCATATGGTTCAGGTAGAGGTGCGTGTCGCCCAGCGTGTGGACAAACTCGCCCGCCTCAAGACCGCACTCGCGTGCAATCATCATCGTCAAGAGTGCATACGACGCGATGTTGAAAGGCACGCCGAGGAATGTGTCTGCACTGCGCTGGTAGAGTTGGCACGACAGTTTGCCCTCCGCCACATAGAACTGGAACATAGTGTGGCAAGGCGGCAACGCCATCTCCTCGACATCCGCCACATTCCACGCCGAGACAATCATACGGCGCGAGTTAGGATTATGCTTGATTGTATTGATTACATCCTTAATCTGGTCAATGGATGTGCCGTCGGGCTTACCCCACGAGCGCCACTGATAGCCATAGACATTCTTCAGGTCGCCATAGGCGTAACCCTCAATGGGTGAAGGTGTCTGCTGCTGCGCTGCCGCCAGAAACTCCTCCATAGCGATAGGCTCAACGCCACTCTTCGCGCACAACTCCTTATAGAAACGATAGGCGTCGTTATCCCAGATGTGGACACCGTTATCGACCAGGTATTTGATGTTGGTATCACCCGCCAGGAACCACAACAACTCGTGAATCACACCCTTCAGGAATACGCGCTTGGTGGTGAGCAACGGAAATCCCTCGCTCAGGTCAAAACGCATCTGGTAGCCGAAGATGCTGCGTGTGCCGGTGCCAGTGCGGTCACCCTTCACAACGCCGTCGGTCTTAATCTTTTTCAGCAGGTCGAGATATTGTTTCATAGTGCGAATGTTTTAAGTTCCAATCTACCCTCGCCGTCGAGTGTAGCATACGCCGCATCGCTCTCCCAACAGCCGAGGAAGAGTACGCGCAACGCCTCCAACTCCGTATCGTGGGGGTAGTGCATATGTCCAAAGATTACGATGTCGGTAGTGGGATTTTCACGCTTGTACTCCTTGGCGTAGTCAATCAAAAAGTCGAGCGACTCAACCGTCAGGCTCTCCATTGCGTGTGACTTACGCGACTTGCCGCTCCACCACTTGCCAAAGTATAGCGCAAGGTCGGGATGCACCAGCCACGAGAACAAAACGCGCGCCAGACGCGAGCGGAATGTTGCGTTCATCAGGCGCAGGATGGGCTTATCCTTGATGTTCATATTATCGCCGTGCGCGATAAACAACTCCTTACCACAGAGCGAGATGCGTTGCCCAGTGAAGAAGGTCTTTACGCCGCACTCCCTCTCCAGATAATCCTTCGCCCACATATCGTGGTTGCCTGTGATGAGCGTGATTTTTACGCCCTTGTCCGATAGTTCCGCCAACTTACCGAATGTGCGGGCGAAACCCTTGGGGATGACATTCTGGTACTCAAACCAGAAGTCGAATATATCGCCCAGAAGAAAAATCTCCTCGGCGTCGCGACCCGCCATATCGAGCCACGCAACAAAACGCCTCTCCGTGCGACGAGCCATCGACTCGTCACCGGCACCAAGATGGACATCCGAGGCGAAGTAGTACATTCCTGAAGATTAGATGAATTTCTTGATCTCTGCCACGAGCGCATCACCAGCAAGGTTCTTGCCAACGATATTACCCTCGCGGTCGATAAGGAAGTTTGCAGGCAGGCTTGCGATATTGTATGCGCCGAGTGTAGGCGAAGCCTCACCCAAAAGGTCGCTAACTGAAATCCAAGGCAACTTCTGCTCCTGAACGGCATTAATCCACAACGCCTTCGATGTATCGACAGCCACCTGGAAAATCTCGAAGCCCTGCTCCTTATACTCTGCGTAAATCTCCTTCAAATCGGCATTCATAGCGTTTGAGTTACCCACAGCCGCCGACCAGAAGTGCAACAGAACAACCTTGCCCTCCAACGATGAGAGGCGCTGCACCTCGCCATACATATCCTGCATAGCAATCTCGGGGAAGTTTACGGTCTTCATCTCCGCCAAGAGGTTGAGTTGTGCATCCATACGCGCAATCTGGCTGCGGAGGATTGTGAGGTATGGGCTATCGGGATAGTTCTGCTCGATACCATCGGCAACGGTGCGATAGTAAATCACATCGGTGTCGCCGTTAAAGAGGTGCTGGTCATTTGGCAGACGCTGGTAGAGCGCATAAACGGCAGCGATATTCTCCTTGTGCTCGACGATGAAGCGCAACTGCGCGCGCTTAATCTCGTTGCGGAGTTGAGTGTACTGCTTGGCGAGTTCCAAACGCTCCTGCTGTGAGAGGTCCTGCGCAGTGTACTTCGACAAAATCTCATTCAGGCGAACCACGCCATCGACATACTCCTTGTTGAAGTCGTGCAACAACTCCGACTCGACCGAACCCTCAACGGTGTAGTTACGCAACACATTGCCAGCCGAGTTGAGCGTCACGCTCTCGCCCGCTGTAAGCAACAGAGGCACACGCTCACCATTGTAGATGATTGTGTAGAGCGCAGGGGTCTTCTCCGCCTGGTCAATCTTCAACGCAAAACTGCCATCGTCGGCGAGTTTCACAGAGTCGAGCATCTTCTGCTCGAGTGTTGTTGTCTGCTCAAGATATACCATATCAGCATCACAACCAACGAAGCGGCCGTTGATATTAACCTTTGAGCGCTGGCACGATGTAAGTGCAAATATCAGTGTTACAACTGCAAAAAATAGTCTCTTCATCTTCACTAAATCTTTCTTACTAAAATACAAATATAGCGACTTTTTAGAAATAACGCAAAATAGTTTTGATAATTATCTCTCCTGGCGCGTCATTCTTACTTTTTTCGCTGCTGGGTTGAAGTTCTGTTCTTGGAATTGTTGTTGTGCTGCTTTGCCTGACCAGGCTTGCCACTCTGCTTCTGCGCGGGGCGTGCAGCGCCCTTTTGAGGACGCGCCGAAAGGTGCTGTTTATAGTCGTTTCGGAGGTTATTGATAGCATCCTCGTCCACGGCGATGTCACCTTTGGTCATAATCTTTATATCTTTTATAATCACCTCGTTGTTGGGGTGCTCCTGGTTGTACTCAAAACTCTTCGAGCGCATATAACGCGCCATTCGCTCAACGGCTACGCTCTGCACCTCGGGGTTTGGCTCGGTACGCAGTTTATCGAAGAAGTGCGCCACATACTTACCATAGTGCTTGAACTGGATGCGCTCCTGCGAATAGAGTAACTTGCGGGGCGTCATCTGCAACTCATCGCGCGATGGACGGGGATATGGAGAGTCCACATCCAACTGAAAATCAGACATAATGAAGAGGTGGTCCCACAACTTGTGCGTGAAGTCTGCCGTATCACGCAGCAGCGGTTGGAGGTTACCCATAACGGCAATGACGGCTCGCGCCTGGCGGTTACGCTCGTCGCGATCCTCGATAGTAAGCAGATGGTCCACCATCTCGTGAATGTGCCTTCCGTACTCTGGCAAATAGAGTCTTCGGCGGGTGTTGTTATAGTTGTGTCTCATAAAATTTGGTTTGGTTTTCCGCTCCGCTCGCGTGTTAAGGCTAAAACAGATAGCCCACGCAAGGATATGTTCAGTCGCGAAGCATAAACCTTTTTGAATTAAAAAGAGAACCCTGACCTGCTCGGCGTCTTGATGCGTCAAGATTGGAAACACCGAATAAAGCGGTTATCTTTGGTAGTGCAAAGTAAATGCAAAATTATCAAAAATCAAAATATGGCAAAGGTTTTAATACTCGAACAATCAAAAAGTATGCGAAACACGCTCCGCGAGAGGCTGGAGTTTGAAGGATTTGCTACCGCTGTGGCGGAGCGCAGCGAGGTGTCAGAGAATATCTGCGCCCGCAGGGGCTATGACGCCATCGTGGCGGGTGGCGACTCAAGCGAGGTGGCGACACTCGGCGTCCCCTTCATCGTGGTCTCGCCGATGGGTACCATCGAGGGTGCTGTCGAGGCGGTGCGCTGCGGTGCAGAGGACTACCTGACGGCGCCCGTAGATATGAACCGCCTGCTGGGCTCGCTTCGCAAGATTGTGGAGCGTGGCGAGGATGACGAGCAGACGGAGAGGGTCGCACCCACCAAGCCCACACGCCGCCGCACGGGTGGCGAGACGGAGCAGATTATCGGCTCGTCGAAGGAGATTTCCCTTGTGCGCGGACTGATTGACAAGGTTGCCGCATCGGATGCCCGCGTCCTCATCACTGGCGAGAACGGCACAGGCAAGGAACTCGTTGCCAAGTGGCTGCACCTGAAGAGCAACCGCGCCGCAGCGCCCTTCGTGGAGGTAAACTGCGCCGCCATACCCTCTGAACTCATCGAAAGCGAACTATTCGGTCACGAGCGCGGTGCATTCACCTCCGCCATCAAGCAGCGCAAGGGTAAGTTCGAGCAGGCGAACGGCGGCACGCTCTTTATGGATGAGATTGGCGATATGTCGCTCTCGGCGCAGGCGAAGGTGCTGCGTGCCCTGCAAGAGCAGAAGATTAGCCGCGTGGGCAGCGACAAGGATGTGTCGGTGGATGTGCGTGTAGTGGCGGCGACGAACAAGGACATCCGCGCCGAGATTGAGCGGGGCAACTTCCGCGAGGACCTCTACCACCGCTTGAGCGTCATATTAATAAAAGTGCCGCCCCTGCGCGAACGCAAGGGCGACATAGAAGAACTCATAAGTTATTTCATCGAAAAGATTGCCCAGGAGCACCACTCCGCCGCCAAACCCATCGACGATGCCGCCGTTGAGATGCTCAGTGCGAAGCCGTGGACGGGCAACATACGCGAACTCAGAAATGTGGTTGAGCGCCTGATGATATTGAGCGGTGAGCGCATCACCCAGCGCGATGTGGAGTTATATTGCTGACAGGATTGAGCGCAACTCCGCCACGCTGTCGGCTATGTACTCCGCCCCAGCCTCCTGCAACTCTGTGCGTGAACGGAAACCCCAACTCACGCCCACGGAGTGAATCCCTGCGCGCTGCGCCGTAAGAATATCCACCGCCGAGTCACCAACCATTACACACCTCTCGCGACCCACCTCTGCGGCATCCAAAATCAAATCCACGAGCGCCGTATCGGGCTTCAGGGGCACACCCTCGCGATTGCCGCAAATCATCACAAAGTCGATTGTGGGGAAGAATTTTTTTATCAGTTTGTCCGTTCCCGCCTGAAACTTATTCGAGGCGATGGCGAGTTTGCAACCCTCCGCCGCCAACTCCTCCACCAACTCCACGATACCCTCGTAGGGGTGAGTGTGGAGGTCGATGTGGTCGATATAGTAATTAACAAAATCGCGTCGCGCCGCCGCCACATATTCCGCCGTACGCAACTCCTCGGGCAGGGCACGCTCCACAAGGCGCATAATGCCGTTGCCAACAAACGAGCAGTAGTCAGCAAACGAATGGGTAGGCAGACCACGCTGGCGAAGCATCTCATCGCATCCCGCTGCAAGGTCGCCTATGGTGTTGAGCAGCGTTCCGTCGAGGTCAAATATAACGAGTTTATTCTGCATCCTGAGGCTCCTTTCTGAAAATCTTATAACCCAACGCGGCAACCACTACCGACATCACTGGGCTCACAAGGTTGAAGATACAATAAGGCATATAGGTCATCGTCGCCACGCCCAGCACCGTCGATTGGGTCATACCGCACGAGTTCCACGGAATGAGCACCGACACCACCGTTGCCGAGTCCTCGACGCTACGGCTCAACAGACGACCCTCCAGACCGCGCTCATCATAGAGTTGCTTAAAGAGTTTGCCAGTCAGGATAATAGAGATATACTGGTCGCCCGTCGTGAGGTTGAAGAACAAGCCCGAGCCTACCGTAGAGCCCACCACGCTCGCCGTACGGCGTGCCACACGCAGGAAAATCTGCGAGATAGCCGACAACATACCACTGCCGTACATCACGCCACCGAAGCACATCGCGCAGATGATAAGCCAGATGGTATCCATCATTCCGCCCATACCGCGCGTCGCCACAAGGTTGTTCAGCAGTTCGTTTCCCGTCTCAATCGAGGTCGAGGTGGTCGCCACCGTAACAATCGCCTTGAAGGAGTTGAGCGCCGAGGCTATATCGGTCTGTGCAATCTGCTGCACGATGTCGGGTTGCGCTATAATCATCGCCACCGCCGCCATCACAACCGAAGCAAAGAGAGTCACCATAGCGGGCAACTTCTTGGCAATCAAAAGACCCGTAATCAGCGGCACGATAAGCAACCAGGGCGAGAGGTTAAAGACCTCCTGAAGGCTCGCCTCGATGGTCATAGCCTCCGATGCCGCCCCCGTACCGCCACTAAAGCCCGCAACGGCAAAGACCACCAGCGCTATGAGGAGCGAAGGGATGGTTGTGATAAGCATATACTTGATGTGGGTGAACAGAGGCACCTCAACCGTAGAAGATGCCAGCACTGTAGTGTCGCTCATCATCGAAATCTTATCTCCGAAGTATGCTCCCGAGATTATCGCACCCGCAATCCATCCATCCTCAAAGCCCAAGGCGCGACCAATACCCATCAGCGCAACACCTATGGTGGCGATGGTTGTCCACGACGAGCCTGTCAGCAGAGAGATGACCGCACAGATAATGCACGATGCTGGCAGGAAGATTGAGGGGTGGAGAATCTTTAGTCCATAGTAAATCAGCGTCGGGATGATTCCGCTTGCCATCCAAGTGCCTGCTATGGCTCCAATCAGCAACAGGATGATGATGGCAGGTGTGGCACTACGCATATTGGTGATGATGGCATCCTCCAATGTCTGCCACTTGATGCGATAGAACCCAATGGCGATAGCCGTACATACTGCCGAAGCGGTCAGCAAAGAGAGTTGGCTACCTCCCGCAATGGCATCCGCACCGAAAATATGAATGGTCAGCGCAAGCAGTCCCACCAGCACCGCCAGCGGACTGAGCGCCACAAAAACGGCACTTTTCTTTATTGTTTGAGTCTTGTTCATAATCATTCAATATTTTAAATTGTTGCAAAGATATGCAAAAAAATCCAACCAACTCAAAATAAAAGCGGCTCTGCGGGAGTCGATGATGCAATATTTTTCCTATATTTGCATAAAATGAACGCCTATGTTACGACTTTCACTCATTATTGCCACATATAACCGTGCCGAGTCATTGCTTACGGCACTGCAATCAGTAGTGGAGCAGGACGCTCCAAAAGAGCAGTGGGAGTGTGTGGTTGTGAACAACAACTCCACCGACGACACCGCCGACCGCTTCCGCGCCTTCGCCGAGGCTCATCCCGATGTGAACCTCCGTATGGTGGACGAGGTGCGTCAGGGACTCTCGTTTGCCCGCAACCGAGGCATCGTAGAGAGCACGGGCGAATATATCGCAATCATCGACGACGACGAGCGCATCGCGCCCGAGTTTATATCATCCTACATCTCGCTGTTCGACACCACCCCCGACGCTATGGCGGCTGGAGGTCCTATCGTGGCGGAGTATCCATCGGGCAAGCCACGCTGGATGTCGTGCTTTACCGAGCGCCCCATCGCCAACACTATGTACTTTGGCAACAAGGTGCGCCTCTTCCCTGGCACACGCATCCCAGGTGGCGGAAATATGGCGTTGCGCCGCTCGGCAGTGAAGCGCTACGGCGTGTTTGACACCTCGCTTGGCTATGTGGGCGAGCAACTTATCGGCGGCGAGGAGTGCGACCTCTTCGAGCGATTGCAGATTGCCGAGGCGAAGTATTACTATGTCCCTGGGGCTGTGATGTATCACATCATCACCAAGGAGAAACTCACGCTCGACTACCTCAAGCGCTTGAGTTACAATGTGGGCGTGAGCCAGTTGCGCCGCGCGAGATACTACCACCGCATCGGTCGTATGAAGTGTCGCGAGTGCATCAAGTGGGGCATCACACTCGCCCTTGTGGCGTGGTATGGCATCACCCTGCAATGGAGCAAGGCGAAATATCTCTGCGTGATGCGCTGGCAGATTAGCCGCGGCTTGTGGAGCAAGAATATCTGATTTTTCGAACCTAAAATACGAGATAAGATTATGAGCGAAAGAGTATCGGCAGCAGCATACGCCGACACCAAACCCCACTATGAGATTTTGGATGGTCTGCGCGGTGTCGCGGCACTCGTTGTGGTATGGTTTCACATCTTCGAGGCGCACGCCACATCCCACTTCGACCAGGTGGTCAATCACGGCTACCTCGCCGTCGATTTTTTCTTCATCCTCTCGGGCTTTGTCATCGGCTACGCCTACGACGACCGCTGGGGTAAGATGGGCGCGTGGGAGTTTATCAAGCGCCGCCTTATACGCCTCCACCCGATGGTCATCTTCGGCTCGTTGTTCGGTGCGGCATTCTTCTACTTTCAGGGCTGCGAGGTTATGCAGGTGAGCCAGATTGCGCTGGGCACACTGCTGTTCTCCACACTGTTGAGTGCGCTGATGATACCACTCACGCCGAGCGCCGACATACGCGGTTTCAGCGAGATGTACCCCCTGAACGGACCTGCGTGGTCGCTTCTGTTTGAGTATATCGGCAACATCCTCTACGCCTTCATCCTCCGCAAACTACCCACCAAGATATTGGCTATCGTGGTCGGCATCGCCGCTGTGGGTCTTGCGGGCTACGCCTTCACCGACATCTACAGCGACCTGAATGCGGGCTATGCGCTGACGGCGCGTGACTTCCCTGGTGGTGTGTGGAGATTGTTGTTCTCATTCTCGGCGGGTCTGCTGATGGCTCGCATCTTCAAGCCCTGGCGAGTGAAGGGTGCATTCTGGATTGGCGCTGTGGCAATCATCATCCTCGCCCTCACGCCCCGCATTGGCAATGAGAACTCACTCGCGTGGAATGCCCTCTACGACTGCTTGTGCGCTATCGTGGTATTCCCTTTGTTGGTATGGATTGGCGCTTCGGGCAAGATTTCGAGCCCCGTATCGGGCAAGATTTGCAAGTTCCTGGGCGATATTTCCTACCCGCTCTATATGATTCACTACCCGTTCATCTACCTCTACTATGCGTGGGTGAGAAACAAGCCAGCCACCTTCGCGCAGAGCCTGCCCGAGGCGTTGGCGCTCTTCTTCGGCTCAATCTTATTGGCGTGGGTAGTACTCAAGATTTACGATATACCAGTAAGGCGATACCTTACAAAGAGACTCTTATAAAGCAAAAGACCGCAGGAAACTCCCGCGGTCTTTTCTATTAAAATACTCCCAAATTTTTGAGGAAAATATAAATTATCAACAAGGGGGTAACATATCGCAATGCTATTCGCAGCAGAGGATAGGCTCTGCCCTTCAACTCGCCGTAGTTGGTAATCTCGCCACGCAGGAAGTCGGGCTTCATCCACCACACCGCAAAGATGCAGGTGAAAAGACCACCAAGAGGCATCAGCACATTTGCCGTCGCGTAGTCGAAGATATTAAAGAACGATACATTCTCGGCCTTAATACCCGCGAAATCAATATCGAATGTGCACCACAACGCAATCAAGCAGAACGCCACCGAGAGGAACGATGTGAGGTTTGTCGCACCCTTGCGCGAGAATTTGAACTCCTCGGCGAAGTATGCCGTCAGCACCTCGTGGAACGAGATTGTAGAGGTCAGGGCGGCAAGCACAATCAAAAGGAAAAAGACTGCCGACCACAACGAAGCCAAAGGCATATCCTTGAAAATCTCGGGCAGCGTGATAAAGATAAGCGAAGCACCCTCGGTTGGCTCCAGACCAGCGCTAAATACGGCTGGGAAGATTACAAGACCCGCCAGCGTCGCCACCAGCAGCGTGAGCAACGAAACGCTCATCGAGGTGCTCGTAAGGTTGTTGTTCGGCTTAAAATATGATGCGTAGGTCACCATACAACCCATTCCCACCGAGAGCGAGAAGAAGGCCTGACCGATAGCCATAAAGATGGTCTCGGCAGAGAACGCCTCGCTAAAGTTGGGCTTTAAGAAGAAGCGGTAACCCTCGGCTGCGCCAGGCATAAACGCCACGCGGATAGCCATAATAATCAGGATGACAAACAGGGCTGGCATCATCACCTTCGACGCCTTCTCGATACCCTTCTCCACGCCACGCGCGATGATAAGGTGCGTGAGCAGAACAAAGACTACGGTGTAGATTGCCTGTCGGGGCGATAGTTGGAACGCCTCCCACTGCGCCGAGAAACTCTCGCCAGAGCGGTACAACGGACCAAACGAACTGAACAGATACTCAAGCGACCATCCCGCCACGATGTAGTAGTAGCCCGAAATCAGCATCGCACACAACACGCCGTTGTAGCCCAGCCAGCGCCACGGACGCGACAACTCGCGGAAGCCACCCACCGCATTCTTCTGGGTCTTGCGACCCACCGCAAACTCCGCCAGCATAACGGGGATACCCACCACAAATACGCAGATGAGATAGACCAGCAGAAACGCTGCGCCACCATTCTCGCCCGCCATATATGGGAAGCGCCAGATGCTACCCAGACCGATTGCCGAGCCTGCGGCAACCAGAATCGCACTTAACTTACCTCCAAACGAGGCTCTTGTCTGTTCACTCATAGTTTTATAAACTTCTTGGCTACAAATATAGTAAAAAAGTTCTCTTATCGATTAAATAGATGCACCGCCTTGTAGAGCGTCGCCTGTGCCGTTGTTTTCATCGACGATGTGCAGCAGGCAATCTTATATCCCGCATCCGCCACCGCCAGCGTAATCAGTCGCTCATAGACATGGGCGAGCGTGCCCGTAGAGTGCGACTTCGACTCCTTCGTCCAGGTGCCAAAGTCGATGGCGGCAGAGATTATTCGCTGCTGTGCTTCGCGCTTGACGATGAACATCGCGCCCGCGCAGAACTTTCTGTAACTGCGACGGCAACCGATTCGCTCGGCCTCCTCCTTGAGCATATGGCTATCCTCGGGCAGGTAGTTCTTGAGTTTCTTCAGCATCTCATAACTGCACACCATACCCACCTCGGGGTGGTTCAACTTACGCAACACACGCTTAAACTTCGACTTCGAGCCGAGCAACGAGTTCACCAGATGGTCGCGCCAGCGCCAGCCCGCCAGACTCACGCCATTGAGGCGGTTGTGCTTTGGCATCTCGCGCTTGGTGTGCAACTTGAGGATGTAGTCGTAGCCCGAGAGGTCGTTGCGCTGCAACACCTTGATATATGGGGCAATATCGTAGCCGATATTGGTCACCTCGATGATGCGTACATCACTGCGGAAGGCGCGTAACTTCTCCTCAACCGCCTCGTCGTGAGTATCTATGGTCACCCACAAATCCCACTCGCAGCCATTGACATTCTTCAGTTTCGAGATAAAATAGTCCACCTGGTCCTTATACCAGATATGCAAAATCACCAATACTCGTTTCATTGTGATTTACTGAAAGTCTTTATGTTGTATTACAAGATTAACTCTTTCGCAACCTCACAACCTTGCAAGCGTGCGCCTGCAATGTCACCTCCAACTTCTCACACTCTCCCTCGTCCTCGTGTCTCCACATATCTCTCACACTCCACTCGCCCTGAAGGCCCAACTCCTCAAATGACAATGAGAAGTGCTGCTCCTCGTCCTCGCGATTGAACAGACCCACAACCCAGTCACCCGAGGTGAGTTGTCCATACCAAATCTGATGCTTTGCATCGTTCAGGTCAGCCGACAAAGGCTTACCCACAAAGCCATCCTTATTCAACTCCAGCAACTCCTCGTTCTGATAGAATCGCACGCTCTCGCCGATGGTGTTCCACTGGTCGGCAACCGTAACAGGACCGCCCGCCAGGAGTTGCAGCGAGATAACCGACTCTCGCTCGGCGTCTGTTGCGAAGGTATTAAGGCGGATAAAGTCGCCATCCAGGATCACCTTCTCTCGACCCGAAATCTGCGACCAATGAACAAAGCCGTCAAACATATTCATACAGTTTGGCCAACTGTCATAGACCTCGCCGCGCTTCGTCGCAGAGAACTGCGCCCAGCCGCCGTCGCCCGTATCAGCCACGATACGCACCATATTGCCATACTTGCTCTCCAGCGACGCCTTGTCATTCAGGTGAGGCATAACCAGCGATGTGAAGATGCCGTACTTCGTAGCCGACTCGTTGATATACTTGAGCGCCAACTCATATACATCGCGACCATAGCCACGACCCACAACACCCATACCGCGGTCTATTCCATCCTCATACCAACTCAGGAAGTCCATACGGATGTAATCAACGCCCAACTCGGCGAAGTGCTTGAAGAAGTTGTCGATATACTCCTTCGCACCCTCGTGTGTCGCCACAGCCCAGCCAAACCAGGTGTCGCCGACATCGGTGCGAAGAACTGAATCGCTCTCCTTGTATCTCAAGTCGCCAAAGGTGATGCCGTCGGTGCCCTCAATAACGGTGTCATCAGCGCCGTGAATCCAGAGTGGGTTGTCGTAAACACCCACCTTCAAACCGCGCGCCTTACACTTCTCGACCAACTTTTTCAGCGACATCGAGCCGTAGTGGGTCATATAACCACTATCATCCTTCACAAGCATTGGGATAAAGCCATCGGTGCAGACCATATCGTAGCCATAAGGCTTCAAATCGGTTGCCACCCAGTCGATAATCTTATCCCACTGCTCCTCGGTGATATCCATCTCCGATGTAGGAACACTCGCTTTCTCCAACATCCAGCAATACTCATAGACGCTCCAGTAAAGAGGTGCCTTATAGCGGTGCAACTCCTCGCCAAACGCGCCACACTTCTCACTCTTCGCGCAACCGCAAAAAGCAAACGCCACAAGCGCCAACAGGCAAAGTCCGACAATCTTCTTCATCATTTTTCGGGGTTAGTCAAAAAACTCTTAAATCGAAAAAAGAGCAGACCCTCTTAAAGAATCTGCTCTATCCTCATATATTTTGCTTGTATTAAAGTGGGTTTTCAAGGCTTGCGTAGTTTTCAAAAGCGGAGCATACTTGGCGTATGTGAGCATTTTGAGAACAAGCGTAACGCAGAAAACACCTTTAAGACAACAAAATTACTCAGCAACTACAGAGAAAGCAACAGTAGCCTTAACCTCGCGGTGAAGCTTAACAGTTGCAGTGTACTCACCTACAGTCTTGATTGACTCTACAGAGATAGCCTTGCGATCAACAGTAATCTCCTTTGCAGCCAAAGCCTCAGCGATGTCAGCTGAAGTAACAGCACCAAAGATCTTACCCTCCTCAGCCTTAACTGTGATAGTCAAAGGCAAGTTAGCGATAGTCTCTGCCAAAGCCTGTGCATCAGCCAAAATCTTTGCATCCTTGTGAGCGCGCTGGCGGAGGTTCTCAGCCAACACCTTCTTTGCAGATGCAGTAGCAGCCTTTGCAAAGCCCTGAGGAATCAAGTAATTGTTTGCATAACCTGGCTTAACATTAACGATATCGTTAGCATAGCCCAAGTTCTCTACATCCTTAATAAGAATAACTTCCATATTGCTCTCCTCCTCTTTATTATTTCATACAATCGGTTACGAATGGCAAGATAGCCAAGTGACGAGCACGCTTAACAGCCTGTGCCACCTTCTTCTGATACTTCTGAGAAGTACCTGTCAAACGACGAGGAAGGATCTTACCCTGCTCGTTGAGGACCTTCTTCACGAACTCACCATCCTTATAACCTACATACTTAATACCGAGCTTCTTAAAGCGGCAGTAC
>JAFZFR010000108.1 GCA_017555805.1 Alistipes sp.
AAAAAAGAAAAACTCTCGGAATTGTTCCGAGAGTTTTTTGTTGTTGTAAGCCCAACCATTAAACCAACTTATCGAGCATCGCAACCGACTTGCGTATCTCCTCCTGTGGAAGTTCGTGATCGACGAGGTTGCCAGCGAAGTACTGCTCGAAGGCGTAGAGGTCAATCATTCCGTGACCAGAGAGGTTGAACAGAATGGTGCGCTCCTTGCCCTCCTCCTTTGCCTGCAACGCCTCACGCACGGCAGCAGCGATAGCGTGGCACGACTCGGGTGCTGGCACAATACCTTCGCTATTGGCGAACATCATACCCGCCTTGAAGGTTTCAAGTTGCTGAACGGATGTAGCCTCCATCAGGCCATCCTTATAGAGTTGGCTGACGATTGTTCCCGCGCCGTGGTAGCGCAGACCGCCCGCGTGGATGTTGGATGGCTGGAAGGTGTGACCGAGCGTGTACATAGGCATCATAGGGGTCATTCCCGCAGTATCGCCATAGTCATACTGGAACTCGCCACGGGTCAGTTTTGGGCACGATGCAGGCTCTACGGCAACCACACGGGTCTTCTTGCCCTCGCACAGATTGCGACGGATGAATGGGAAGCCGATACCCGCAAAGTTAGAGCCACCGCCAAAGCAACCGATAACCACATCGGGCTCATCGCCCGCCTTCTCCATCTGGCGGATAGCCTCCTCGCCGATGATTGTCTGGTGCAGCAGCACATGGTTCATCACACTACCCAGGCAGTAGCGTGTGCTCTCGCCGTGGTCCAGAGCGCTCTCAACAGCCTCCGAGATGGCGATGCCAAGGTTACCCGAACACTCGGGGTCTTTAGCCAAAATCTCGCGACCGCAGCGCGTAGTGTCACTTGGCGAGGGGATTACATTCGCGCCCCACGCATTCATCAGCAGTTTGCGGTAGGGCTTCTGCTGACAACTCACCTTCACCATATAGACGCGCAGGTCGAGGTTGAAGTATTGGCACGCCAATGACATCGCACTACCCCACTGACCTCCTCCAGTCTCCGTTGCGAGGTACTTGATGCCCTGCTTGGCGTTGTAGTAGGCCTGTGGAATGGCGGTATTGGGCTTATGCGAGCCAGCGGGCGAAACACTCTCGTTCTTGAAGTAAATCTTCGCGGGGGTGTCGAGCATTCGCTCAAGGTTATAGGCACGCACCAGAGGCGTAGGACGCCATATCTTGTAGAGTTCCTGAACCTCCTCGGGAATCTCGATATATCGTTCGGTAGAAAACTCCTGCTTGACCAACTCCTCACCAAAGATGCGGCACATAGCCTCTGCGGTCATTGGCTGCTTGGTTTGTGGGTCGAGCGCTGGCAGCGGCTTGTTGGGCATATCGGCAACAATGTTGTACCACGCCGTAGGCATCTCTTGCTCCGAGAGCATAAACTTCTTCGTTCTCATAACCTATTTGAATTAAAAAAAGCCATCGTTCTTTTCGGAACAATGGCTTCGATACTTTAATTAATTATCTTCATTCAACATAACACAAGTTCGACATCATTGTTCATTCAAACAATGGCGCCACCACAAGTTATTATGCAAATTCTTATTCATAGTTTTCTTTGTCTTATGCAAATATAAGAATAATTTTCTTTCGTTGTTCACCTTTGGGTGAAAATTTATGCAAAAAGTTATTCTTCAGTTGTATATATCTTCGGTAGCGGGGGGGTAAAGCGCGTTACGCCTCCAAAGATAGAGCCTCGCTACTCGATTACTTTCTGTGGAAAGTCACGCCCTGCAACTTGTTCCACTCGCCGCGTGTGAAGTCGGGCACTGCAACTGGCATACTGTTGTGCTTTGCCGATGCTGCCGACAACTCACCGATGCAAGACCACTCGGCTGCATCATATACATCCTGATCCAATGGAAGACCATTCTGCAAGCAATATACCAAGCGGTAGTCCATCACGAAGTCCATACCGCCGTGACCGCCCACCTGCTTCGCCCTCTCCTCAATCTCCTTGTGGATTGGGTGCTTGTATGCCGCCATCACTGCCTGACGCACATCCTGACTTACAAAGCCGTGAGGGTTGAGCGTAGCCTCTGGCACACTCGCTGGATCTACCTTGCTGAGATCAATCTTCTGCGCCACGATAGTTGCATCCTTCAACACCTCGCTTGGCAACTGACCAGGCACGAATGTGAAGCCCTCGATAGGATACTTGTTAGCAAAGCCCTTTGTACCAGTCAATTGATAGAGGCGGTTGTATGGGCGAGGGGTATATACATTGTGCTGAATCTCGATTGTCTGACCCTGCTCGGTCTTGAGCATTGTGGTTGTGTGGTCGCCATTTGCAAACTCCTCAACGCCCATTCGCTCCTTTGCGATAGCAAGACCATTCACTGACTTGGTATCCATAGAAACGAGGTAGTTCAGGCGGTTGCCGCGGTGGATATTGAGCGCCAGGCATACAGGACCGAAGCCGTGTGTTGCATAGACATCGCCGCGGTGCTTCTGGTTGAAATCCAGACGCCAGTTGCCGTGGTAGTCATCCCAATAGTCCGAGAGGTTGTGGATATAAGCGCCCTCGGCGTGGAGAATCTCGCCAAACAAACCCTGCTGCGCCATATTCAGGCAAGTGAGTTCGAAGAAGTCATAGACGCAGTTCTCAAGCATCATACAGTGGCGGCGTGTACGCTCCGAGGTATCGACCAACTGCCAGCACTCCTCGACAGATGTTGCCGCAGGCACCTCGATAGCCACATGCTTGCCGTGCTCCATAGCATATACGGCGATAGGCGTGTGGTTGAGCCAGTCGGTAGCGATATATACCAAGTCAATATCGTCACGCTCGCAGAGTTCCTTGAAAGCCTCGGGACCTACATACTCATCTGCCTTTGGCATTCCCGCGCGCTCGAGCATTGGCTGGCACTTTGACACATTGCTCTGCTCCAAATCGCACAAAGCCTTAATCTCGACGCCCTCGATGTGGGTAAAGCGGTTCACTGCGCCAGGTCCACGCATACCCAAGCCAACGAACGCAACGCGAACTACGGGAATTGGGTCGGCAGCGAAGCCAAGCATAGACTCCTGACCCGCCGCGCGAGCAGGCTCGTCGAAGTGAATCATTCCATCCTTAAACTTATAATTTTCACCCGATGGGCGGTTGCAGCATCCCACAAAAATAGCCAGCGAGAGCAACGCTGCAACAAAGATACGAAGTTTTGATTGTCTCATATTTTCAGTTATTTAAGATTATTCGTACTCCAAAATTAAGTATTTTTAGCCGTTCGTGCAACCTTTCGCACTTTTTTCTACTGCACTTTGAGGTAGATTGGCAGATGGTCGCTCGCTCCGCCCAGATACTCCACACCGCGATAGGTCGCTTTGGGGTGGCGTTGGGCGTTGAGCATATCCCTTTGACTGAAGGCATAACCCCTGCCCTTGAGTTGCAGAGCACCTCCTCGCAGAAAATCTGCCGAGAGGATGATTTGGTCGTAGCAGTACCACCTGTCGCGGTAGACCATACTACCCTTCACACGCGAAAAAGGGTTATATAGGTCATTGCCTTGAGCCTTGCGGGGATGAAGTTTCGCATTCAGCACACGCCTTATGCTCTCGTCACGCGGCGTGTCGTTCATATCGCCCATCAGGATGATTTGCCTCTCGGGCTCCGCGCGCCTCACATCATCCACAAGCGCCCGCAGTTGTCGTGCCGCCGCAATACGCCTTGCAGAGGTAAACTCCTCGCCACCGATGCGTGATGGGAGATGCACAACCACCACCAGCACAGGCTTGCCATCCAGACGCCCACGCACAACAAGATAGTCGCGCGTCGGGAAACCGACCTCCGCCCGCAACGGATAACTGCTCTCCACCACAAAGCAGTCGGGACGATAGAGCAGCGCCACATCTATACCTCGCGAGTCGGGCGAATCGTAATGCACCACCTCGTAAGCCGCCGCAATAGGTCTCTGCGCCACGAAATCATCCACCACCGCCCTATTCTCCACCTCGGCAAGTCCCAACAGAGCGGGGAAACCATCTTCAGCCGACATTGCGCCGATGACATCAGCCAGCGATTGCAGTTTGCGCTCATATCGCTCCGCCGTCCACTCCCTATCTGCCGCGGGGAGCATATCATCGTCGCGCCGCGACGGGTCGTTAAGCGTATCCATCAGGTTCTCGACATTATAAAATGCCACAACTCGGCAAGGTTGCGCCGCAGCAACACCCTGCAAAATCAGTAACATAAAAATAATTATCGCTCTCCTCATAATAACACTCAAAGGCCTCCGCCCGAAAAAACACTTGCTATACAAAGATAATTTAATTTGCGGAAACTGAAAAATATATCCAAAGGTTTCTACCCCAATGGCTTGTTGAAAGTTTTGTTTATAGCGCGATAAGAATTTTTTATTAAAAACCCTATTATTTAGTAAAAATATGCATCATCTTTGTGATGAAAAGATAAAAAAAGTGTTTAACGACTAAAAATTGAAAGGTATGAAAAAGATTATGTCAACATTAGCGATTATGTTCCTCGCATTGAGCGTCGCTTGCGCCAAGGCTGACCGACCTATCAAGGTAGAACAACTGCCAGCCGCTGCACAAAAGTTTTTGGAGAGCCATTTCCCAGGTGTGAAAATATCCTATGCGAAGATTGATGATGAGTTTATCTATAAGGAGTATGAGGTGTTGCTCGCCGACGGAACATTCATTGAGTTCAAGGGTGATGGCGAGTGGAAGGATGTAGATTGCAAGCGCAACGCAGTGCCTGCGGCTATCGTTCCTGCCGAGATTCACGAATATGTGAACGCTAACTATCCTAACACCAAAA
The DNA here is from genome assembly GCA_017555805.1 of Alistipes sp. Classification (GTDB taxonomy): domain Bacteria; phylum Bacteroidota; class Bacteroidia; order Bacteroidales; family Rikenellaceae; genus Alistipes. The sequence goes on from JAFZFR010000108.1 coordinate 4,801, forward strand.
TCACAAAGATAGACCGCGACCGCCGCGACTATGAGATTACACTCTCAAACCATCTGGAACTCACATTTGATATGAAGTTTAACCTTGTGGACCTCGACGATTAGGCGAGCGCCCCACCGACCAACAACCTGATTTATTAACAACACTTAAAACTACTAGGTGAATTATGAAGAGACTATTTATCCTGTTCGCTTTAGCAGCTTTAGTAAGTTGTAGCGACATTGACGACAGACCTATTGTGGTGACCAAGCAGTTGCAGGAGGCTCTGCAAAGCAAACACCCAAACGCAACCAACATCCGTTGGGAGATGAAACAGAACTACTATGTGGCCGATTTCAACGACTTGGTAATCTATGCCTCATTTGTTGAGTGCGAGGCGTGGTTTGGCAAGCAGGGCAAGTGGCATATGACCGAGATTGACATCCCTTACTCATCACTTCCCGAGGCTGTAAGGGCAGCCTTCGAGGCGAGCGAGTACGCCGACTGGCGCATCGATGACATCGACAAGGTGGAGAGAGATGGAATGGAGACTATCTATGTGATTGAGGTCGAGCAGCGCGACAACGAGGTGGACCTCTACTACACCGAGGACGGCACACTCGTAAAGAGCAACCCCGACGGCAAGAACGATGAGAGTTATCTGCCCGAGGCGCCCGAGGGTGGCGTGGATGCCTACATCGCAACGCACTACCCCAACGCGAAAATACTTGACTATGACCGCGACGATGGTCTGATTGAGGTGGACATTCTCGACGGACAGACCGTAAGAGAGTTATATTTCGACCGCAACGAGAATTGGCTACGCACCAAGACCGACATCGCACCAAACGCACTGCCACAGGCTGTGATGGATGCCATAGCAGCGAACGGCTACCAAGGGTGGCGCATTGACGAGGCGGAGCACATCCTGGAGGCTAACCGCGAGTTCTTCGAGTTGGAACTCGAGTCAGGCGAGAGAGATATTGATCTTCGCATCACCCCCACAGGCGAGATCATCAAATAACAATTGAGGGATTAGGGGGAATAAAGAAGGTGTCGTCCACAGGGCGACACCTTTCATCTGTTAAATCTATATCTCTTGAAACTTGTATAACAATTACCGATTTTATGCCTTCAACAAACTGCTGGAGGTTTACAAGATGTCGAAGGAATAAAAAATAGAGGTTACCCCATCGAGGTAACCTCTATTTTTATAACCTATGTTTACACTACTTCAACAAGTTCTCCAACTCGAAAACGAACATCTTGTTGTAGTCGGAGGTCTGGTTTACGAAGGTGCCGAGGACCTCGCCTGCGGGCGAGAGTATGACCTTGGTTGGATAGTGGTTGCCCGCGTGCTTTGTGAAGAGAGCATCCCACTTCAAACCCTTCGCCTTGAGTTCCTTCTGCCACAATGCGGGGTCGGTGCCGTGGCAGTTCACAATCACTACCTCGACCTTATCGTTAAACTGGTGAGTCATCTCGATGAGTTTTGGCACACCCTTCAACCAGCCACCCTGCTTGGTGCCCCAGAAGTAGAGAATCACATTCTTGCCAGCGATTGTCTGGGCTGTAACCTCCTCGCCACCAAGAGTTTTCATAGTCATACCGTCGGGCTCAAGTGCGAATACATGCTTCGCTCTCTCGACAATCACCGCGCGCTCCATCTGCGCTCTCACTGGTTCGAACTCGCCCTCGAAGATTGACTCATCTACCACATTTGCGTACTCCGCCATATCCTTGAGGTAGTAGAGGAAGAAGGCCGACGACTTGCTCGCTGGATGACCCTCGATGAAGTTTGAGTGAGCGGTGCTCAACAACTCCTTGAGTTCCATCTTGCGGGCGTCGCGCTGTTGTGGTGTCATCTGCTCGTCGTTGGTGTACCAGAGCACATCCTCGTAATCCTTCTGGTACTTGCGGAACTCGCTCTTGACCTGCGAGATGTCCTTATTCACCTGATTACCCACCTTCACGGTTGTAGAGATGTAGCCATCAGCCGAGAGTGCATTGATATGCAGAGGCTGGTCGGGATAGAGGATGTTCAAAATCTCGCCCGAGGGTCGCAACCAACGGCGACCGTGCTCCTGATGGCGGTAGTCCATCGAATAGATGCAGAAGAAGAGAGGCTCTTGAACATCGAGGTCAAGCATCAACTTGCCATTGTCAAGTATCAGTGTATCAATCTCTTCCATTCCTGGATTGGTGAGGAATTCTGACAAAGGAATGGTAGAGAGGAATACCGTATCATTTGTAAGACCTCTGTAACTCACGACCAGGTTGTGTTTTGATGTACAGGCACTCATCGCGAGAGCCAGCATCAGCAATGCGAAAAACTTTTTCATAGGCTTACAAATTTGATTTATTATTACAAATATAGCAAATAAATATTAAAAAACAAAGAAATTGAGTGCATAAATTGCGAGAAATTTTACAATATTTATTCACTTGTCACTCGCCGCGCCAAGTTGGTGAAATTTTGCTTTTTTGAGTGATAAATTCGGGTGTAAAAGTTTGTTTTGTGAGGAAAAATTCTTAATTTTGTTGTTGGTTGTCAAATAGGCAATCTTTTATTGGTGGCATTTAGGCTATTGTTTCGCAAAGTAAAACGACCAAAAATTATTATGTAGAAACACAATAGGCACATTAAATGCTCACGCCCTATGGCGTGGGTGTGTCTGTTTCTGCACGGGTACTTGGTCGTCCCTTCTTTGCGATAGGCAGTACCCGCGCTTCTTCTTTTTATTTAAGTTAAGCGATTGCCATCTGCTGGCAAGGGAAATTAACTAACTTATTTTATTGTTTAACTTAAATATACTTTAAATGCTCAAAGCTCTATTAAATTTTATAGTTTATATTTGCGAATACATTTGCGCTGCAATTTGTATTGGCTGTTTAATATTAGGAATTCTGTATGTAATAGAAGAGAATAAATGGAGTTTTCTCATTATCGGAATAATTGTATCGGTTTTATTTGGTTATTATCTTATTAAAAAGGCTAATAAAGAACAAAGAATAATTGATGCTAAGGAGCTTGAAGATAAACGAAAAGCCGCGATAGCAGCGGAACAAAAAAAGGAGATAGAACGCCTATTTGAGGAAGAGAAGTCAAAGCTCATTACAAAATATGGAGCTATCAATAAGATTATAATTTTTTCTCCGTACGATATTAATATCTGCTTTATCCTTTTTGGTGAGAAATCATTGCTCTATATTCAAGGATATGTTGTTGAATTTAGCAAGATAATATCATACGAGATATTTGATGATTATACCATCAAAAGAGGCGCGCAGGTTGCAAATTCAAAGTCTAAAAAATCTGCAGGAGGAACTGTTCTGTTAGGTACTGCTGGGGCGTTAATCGGAGGTGCGTCAGGAGCAATAATTGGTTCATCGCTTGCTTCAACAAAAACTTCAACGACAATTTCAGGAGGAGAAGATAATATTCATCATAATTTTATTCTTTCAATCAATATTAAAGATATAAATAAACCTCTAATTAAACTTCATATAGGCAACAACATTGACATATCAATGGAGATTAATGCTATTATGACTTACATTATGGAGTTAAATAAATAAACAAAATCCCCGCCCTGCTTTCGCAAGGCGGGGATTACTTTATCATTAAAGGTATAATTACTTATTCATCTTTGCCCAAGAGTCCTTAAGGGTCACTGTGCGGTTGAAGATGAGTTTCTCGGCAGTTGAGTCCTTATCGACATTGAAGTAACCGATGCGCTGGAACTGCAAGTAGTCGAGTGGCTTCGCGTCGGCGAGGAACTTCTCAACATAGCACTCCTTCAATACGGTCAATGAGTCGGGGTTAATCATCTGTTTCATAGCCTCCAACGCGTCGCAGCCTGTCTCCTTGCGGATAGCAGCCATCTCGTCGCGTGGGTTCTCAACCTTCCACAAGCGGTCGTACAAGCGCACCTCCGCCTTCAAGCAGTGGTCGCAACTTACCCAATGGAGAGTACCCTTCACCTTGCGGTTGCTGCCTGGCATACCAGTCTTTGTATCGGGGTCGTACTCGGCATAGACGGTTGTCACATTGCCCTCGGCGTCCTTGTCGCAACCTGTACACTTCACGATATAGGCATTCTTCAGACGCACCTCTTGACCTGGGGTCATACGGAAGTACTTCTTTGGTGCATCCTCCATAAAGTCCTCACGCTCCATCCAGAGTTCGCGGCTGAACTCGATTGTGTGGGTGCCTGCCTCTGGGTCCTCGGGGTTGTTCACAGCCTCCATAGACTCCACCTGACCCTCTGGGTAGTTGGTGATAATGAGCTTCACAGGGTCGAGAACTGCGCTCACGCGGGTAGCACGCTTATTCAAATCGTCACGAACGGCGCTCTCCAGCAGAGCAAAGTCGTTCAACGCATCGTAGGTTGTGTAGCCAATCTTATCAACGAATGAGCGGATAGACTCTGGCGAGTAACCACGGCGGCGGAAACCGCACAAAGTTGGCATTCGTGGGTCATCCCAGCCGTTCACCAAGCCCTCCTTAACGAGGATAAGCAGGTTACGCTTGCTCATCAGCGTGTAGTTCAAATTCAACTTGTTGAACTCGTACTGGCGTGGGCGGTCATCCGATGGATCAACACCCTCCTTCACCCAATCAACGAACAAGTCGTAGAGTGGACGGTGAGGCACGAACTCAAGGGTACACAACGAGTGTGTAACGCCCTCGAAGTAGTCGCTCTGACCGTGCGCGAAGTCATACATCGGGTAAACCTTCCAGGTGTCGCCAGTGCGGTGATGTGGGTGATTTACAACACGATAGATGATTGGGTCGCGGAAGTGCATATTTGAACTTGCCATATCAATCTTGGCACGCAAGACCATCTTACCCTCCTCAATCTCGCCGCCAGTCATCTTCATAAAGAGGTCGAGGTTCTCCTCGATTGGGCGGTTGCGGAATGGGCTCTCAACGCCTGCCTGCGTAGGAGTACCCTTCTGGGCAGCAATCTCCTCCGATGTCTGCTCGTCGATATATGCCTTACCCTGCTTGATGAGGCGGATGGCGAAGTCCCACAACTGCTGGAAGTAGTCTGACGCGTAGTACTCGTTGCCCCACTGGAAGCCGAGCCACTGGATATCCTCCTTGATAGCCTCTACATACTCGACATCCTCCTTGGTTGGGTTGGTATCATCGAAGCGGAGGTTACATACGCCGCCATACTTCTGCGCCACACCGAAGTCCAGGCAGATAGCCTTGGCGTGACCGATGTGCAGATAGCCGTTTGGCTCGGGTGGGAAGCGGGTCTGAACCTTTGTTTTGCCCTTTGCAATGGCCTCCTCAATTACCTCCTCTACGAAATTGAGTCTCTCTTTAGACTCTATGGTTTCGTTGTTTGTTGCGTTAGTCATATCTAAAATATTTATCGTTTTTGCTTAAATGAAATATCCTTCAAAAGGCGCACCGAGAGTTGCACCACCTGCTTGTTTCCCCACACCTTGCCGTCGTACTGCATAGCGAAGTAGGCATCGACATTGACGGTGTTGGAGAAGAATGATTTGCTATAACCTATCTTTGTTTTATTATACACGCCATCATCCGTACCGAAGAAACGCTCGCCGCTATACAGGTCGCCGCCATAGCCAAATAGGAAGGCCGGACTGCGGAACGAAGAGTAGTAAGGCTGCTGATTCTCACCCACATACAACTGCTCGTCGAGATATACACCCCACTTCTCCATCCTTGCCTTGAGCATCACGCCCTTGGGGGCACGCATCTTATCCTCGTTGGCGCGGTCACGCTGCAGGGTCTGCATATAGTGCAGACTGATGTCGAAATCAAGGTAGGCATTGAAGCGCGCACCGAGGTTTGGCAACACCGCGATGTTATCAACCACACTGCCCACGATGGTCTCGCTGCCGGCATAGTGAAACATCTGCATAGCATAGCCGCCATAAAAGCGCTCCGCCTTGTCGAAGTAGTAACGACCCGCCGAAAGAATACGGAACTTCTCACGCGACGCCACCGAGTACATACCGCACCAGTCAGCCGAGAGCTCCACGAAGCCTCGCTCACCACGATACTGACCCATCAGACCCTGCACACGGTTTTCGTAGAAGCGCACCGAGTCGCTGAAGATGAGCTCGGTGTAGTCGCCCATATACTTCTCGCGCGAGAAGATACCCGCCACAGCGGTCACCTTGGGGCTTTCGTACTGGTAGTACACCTGCGGACGAGTCTTGGCGATAGCCTTGGTGTCGTCACCGAAATGCGACCACATATCCATACCGAAGACCAGGCGGTTGTGCTTCTCCCACTCCACGCCAATCATCGGCGTGAGGCGTGAGCTGAAGAGCGTGCCCGACAAGCCAATCTCGCTGCCCGAGTACTCTCGGTTGTCGAAATAGGTGTCAAACTCTGCACCCGCAAGCATCTTCATATCCTGCTGCGCCGAGGCATTCGACACACAGAAAACCATTGCCACAAGGGCAAAGAGATATGTAATGACGCGTTTCAACTAAAATAAATTAATTTATAACATACAAAGTTAATCTATTTTCTCGATTTGTAGTATATTTGTGTAGAGAAATGATTACAAAATGAGAAAAATTACCAATTCAGAACTTAATAGACCCTCTGCGGAGGAGTTCGCAACGATGCAGCGCATCCCCGTTGTAGCGGTTTTGGACAATGTGCGCTCGGCGCAGAACATCGGCGCTTTCTTCCGTACGGGCGACGCCTTCGCCATCGAGGCGGTGATGTTGTGCGGCATCACAGCCACCCCACCCTCACGCGACATCCACAAGAGTGCGCTCGGCGCGGAACTCACCGTAAAGTGGCAATACTACCCCACAACGGCAGAGTGCGTGGCGAAGTTGAAGGAGGAGGGCTACACTGTACTCGCCATCGAGCAGGTGGAGGGCGCGGTGATGCTTGATAAGTTGGAGGTTGATGCAACGAAAAAATACGCTCTCGTTTTCGGCAACGAGGTGGAGGGCGTGGACCAGCAGGTGGTGGATATGTGCGACGGCGCGATTGAGATACCGCAGGTGGGCACGAAGCACTCGGTGAATGTGTCGGTTGCGGGCGGAATTTTGATGTGGGAGTTCTTCACTGGGCTGCAACATCTTTTGGAAAAGCGTTAGATTGTGTAGGAAAATTTGCTTTCCACCTAAAACTTGCCTACATTTGCCACGATTAAACAGATAAAAAACATTACACCCAAAGGTGTAATACAAAAATTGAAGAAAAACATTTATACTAATTTATAGAACATCCCTTATGTCAGTAGCAGGATCAGTCAGAGCCGTAACGACTCTGCGTTTAACAGAGATGAAGCAGCGTGGCGAGAAGATCGCAATGCTCACATCTTACGATTACTCAACAGCAAAGATAGTCGATGCCGCAGGCGTGGATGTAATCCTCGTGGGCGACTCGGCTGCAAATGTGATGGCGGGATATGAGACTACGCTCCCTATCACACTCGATATGATGATTTACCACGCCCGCTCTGTCGTAAGAGGCGTAAACCGCGCTCTGGTGGTTGTGGACCTTCCTTTCGGTACTTATCAGGGTAACTCGAAGGTCGCTCTTGACTCGGCTGTCCGCATTATGAAGGAGACCGAGGCGGACTCGGTGAAGATTGAGGGCGGCGAGGAGATTTTGGAGTCGGTGCAGCGCATCATCTCGGCGGGTATCCCCGTTATGGGTCACCTGGGACTCACCCCACAGTCAATCCACAAGTTCGGCACATACAATGTCCGCGCGAAGGAGGAGGCAGAGGCAGAGAAACTCATCCGCGATGCTAAATTGCTTCAGGAGGCTGGCTGCTTCGCAATCGTGCTGGAGAAGATTCCAGCGGCATTGGCAAAGCGCGTGACAGAGGAACTTACAATCCCTACAATCGGCATCGGTGCTGGTGGTGCTACCGACGGTCAGGTGTTGGTTGTACACGATATGTTGGGCATCACAAACGATTTCTCACCCCGTTTCCTGCGTCGCTACGCCGACCTGCACGGAGTGATGAGCGAGGCTATCTCTCACTATGTGAGCGATGTGAAGGCACAGGACTTCCCTAACGAGAAGGAGCAGTACTAAAAAAGAACAGAGCTATGAATCGTCGTCTTATCTCGCTACTTGCCATACTCTGGGGTGCGATGGGATATATCCACGCCCAAAACCCCATATCGCCTATGGGAGTCTATATTGCTGACCCCACAGCACGAGTGTGGAGCGACAACAAACTCTACATTTATGGCTCACTTGATGAAACAACAAAACGCTATTGCTCACGCATTTATCATACGCTCTCTACCGACAATCTCCGAGATTGGAAGCTTCACCAATACTCCTTTGTCAATGGCGAGATTTTGTATGCACCCGATGCTATTTGCAAGCAGGGCAAATACTACCTCTACTACGACACGCCCAACGGCGACAACTTTGTAGCTACAAGCGACTCACCCGTTGGTCCGTTTGAGGATGGAAAGAAGATTGAAGGCCCTCGCCAGATTGATCCCAACATCTTTATTGATGACGACGGTCAGGCATACTTCTTCTGGGGTCAGTTCTCGGCAAAGGGCGCGAAGATGAACCCCGACCTAAAGACACTGGATATGACAACCTATGTCGATGGTTTGGTAACGGAGAAAAATCACAACTTCCACGAGGGTAGTTTCGTGATAAAGCGAGGCAAATACTACTACTTCATATATGCCGACATAGGTCGTAACGCACGCCCTACCTGCATAGGCTATGCTATGGCAACATCCCCACTGGGTCCTTATGAATATAAGGGTGTGATTGTGGATAATGCGGGTTGCGACCCACAATCGTGGAACAACCACGGCTCAATCGTGCAGTATAAAGATAAGTGGTATGTGCTTTACCATAGATCAACCCACTCCAGCAAGATGATGCGTAAAGCCTGCATTGAGCCCATCAGCTTCAATGCCGACGGCACAATCAACGAGGTGGAGATGACATCGCAAGGTGCTGGCGCTCCTCTTAACGCCTTCTCACTTATTGACGCAGCAAGAGCCTGCTGGATGCAGGGCAATGTGAGAATTCGTCGCCACGCAGACAACCCTCTGCGCGAAGAGTTGGGAGCATTTCATTCGGGAGATATCGCCGCGTGGAAATATATTGATTTCGGGCAGGGCGCAAGCCGAGCTACCATCAAGGTAAGATCTGCCTCCGACGGAGAAATCATCCTGCGAAAAGACTCTCCTACAGGCGAGATTATCGGTCAGCAGACGATAAAGGCGGGCTCGGAATGGAAGCACTACAATATGCGCCTCAAGAAGACAAAGGGTGTTCACGCCCTATGGGTGGAGTGCCGTGGTGCAGACGAGAACAGCGAAAAAGAGATATTCAGCATAGATTGGTTTGAATTCAGCAAATAACGCCAAATAAGATTGTTTAGAAAAACAACAGATATGAAAAAACTTGTTATCATACCTACCTATAACGAGATTGACAACATCTCGAAGATGATTGACACCGTGATGTCGCTCAAGGGCGGTTACGATATGCTTGTCATTGACGATGGCTCACCCGACGGCACAGCCAAGGTGGTGAAGGAGCGTCAGGCGGAGTTCCCCGAGCGTCTGCATCTGCTGGAGCGCAGCGGCAAGCTCGGCTTGGGCACAGCCTATATTATGGGCTTCAAGTGGGCATTGGAGCGCGACTACGACTACATATTTGAGATGGACTGCGACTTCTCGCACAACCCCGATGATTTGGAGCGCCTCTACGAGCGTGCCGAGCAGGGCAATGATGTGGTTGTCGGCTCGCGTTATGTGCAGGGTGTGAACATCATCAACTGGCCGATGTCGCGTCTGCTGTTGTCGTACACCGCATCGATGTATGTGCGCTACATTACGCGTATGCCAGTATGCGATGCCACAGCGGGATTTGTATGCTACTCGCGCCGCGCATTGCAGACCCTTGACCTTGACAAGGTGCAGATGAAGGGCTACGGCTTCCAGATTGAGATGAAGTATTCGGCGTGGCGTCTGGGTCTGAAGGTGAGCGAGGTCTCAATCATCTTCACCGAGCGCAGAGAGGGCGTATCGAAGATGAATACGGGTATCTTCGGCGAGGCGTTGTTTGGAGTTATTAAACTTCCGTTCAGGAAAATTCGCAAAGCACAATAAAAGAGAAGCGAGCCGTTTGGCTCGCTTTTTCTTTGCTACTTGAATTCGATTTCATAGGCGGCACCCATATAGCCTGCGCCCACGATATACTGGACTGCCGTTGGCGAGAACTGCTCCTCATAGAAGTGGTGGCAATGACCACAAAGGATAGCCTTCAACAGAGGCTGCTCCTTGAGCCACGCAACAAAGGCAAGCGTGGTGTCGTTTGAGTACTGCTGCTTGCGGCACTGCTTCCAATGGTCGGCGGGATATTTAGGGTTAAGGCGGAAATTAGAGGTAATCTCGCGTGGAGTACCCATCACATAACTTGCGTAGTTATTGTTGCTCTTGAGGTTGCTCTCGCAATGCTTTGGCGTATAGAGCGGTACATGGCAGAGCATAACGATAGGCAGACCCTTCTCCACCTCCTTCTTCATTCGCTCGAACTGATATTCAGTCACATAGTAATAGCCATTCATCAGCGAGACGAAATTAACGCCATTCACCACGCGCGACGCGAAGGTCAAATCATTTGGGAACACTGCCTGCACAGAGTCATACGCCTGCGCCTTGTATGCCTCATCCTCCCACGCCTCGCCCACGAACAACGAGAAGTCGTGGTTGCCAGGGGCGCAAATCCAGTCGGCAATCTTCATCTGTGCCGCCACCTGCTTGAGATTGGCATCACTCACAAAGTCATTCATATCGCCCGTATGGATAATCATCAGGTTGTTCTTCCTGGCATAGTCAATCTGCATATCAAAGTAGTGCTCCGCCCAGGGGAAAGTCCTTTGGCGCGCCGTAGCCAACTTACGCTTGCGCTCCGACTCGTGCTCCTCGGCGCGAGTGAAATGGGTATCGGAGAAGTGGAGAGCCTTGAATGGCTTGGTCGCACCCACCTCCAGCACCAATGGGCGTATATCAAGTTTCAGGTTAGGCACATCGCCCGCCGCAGCAGCACCCTTCAGGGCAGCAACAGCCTGTTTTGACAGACCCGCGGCAAGCACAAATCCGCCACAAAGTTTCAAAAATTCACTTCGTTTCATGTTAGTTCTGGTTTTTCGTTACACAAATATACGAAAAAAGAGCGCTAACCCAATGGATTAGCACTCTTTTTATTATCAGCCCTATGAAATTAAGCTGTCGCAGTCTCCTTCTTGCTGCGTGACTTCTTTGTCTTTGCAGCGAGAGCCTTGTCGAGCTCAATCTCAAAGTCAGCCAAAACATTCATATAGTTGATGAACGCCTCGTATGACGAACCATAAGGGTTGAAGTATGAGTGAACATCGCCATCAGAGAGCCACTTTGTTGCCATATAGTAGAAGTGGTCAGATGTCTGCATAAAGTTCCAAACATACTCATAGTCAGCGTTCTTCAACGCCTTAACCTTATCCTTCAACGCGTAGAGCTTTGAGAAAGCCTCGTTCTGAAGCTCGTTACCCAACCAAGCGGTAACATCGCGCTCCTCATCAGCCCAAGACATTACATGTGGGCAGTGCAATACGCCGATAGGCTGTGCAGCCTTCGCAGCCTCGCTAACAGTAGCGAACTTCATATCGCCCTGTGAGAGGATAGCTGCTGGCAATGCCTTCACGAAGTCGAAGATACCAGTTGTTGCCTTCTGGTGCTCACCGAATGTCTCGTAGTCCATAAAGAGGTTCACAACCTCACCTGCGCTCTCCTTAACCCAGCCAGCGAACTTGTCGGCTGTCAAAGGATACTGATCCCAACCCTGGTTAGAGAAGCGGAATGCGATATCGTCAGAGAGCTTGTAGTTACGCAACAACACGCGCAAGCTGTTGTCGATAGCGTTTGTATAAACATAGTCAGGCGACTTCCAACCGAGGACATGCTTTGCACCCTCTGCCAAGATGGTCTTGAAGCCCAAAGCAGCTACCATCTCACCAATCTGGTCAGAGTAGATAAGCTCTGTGTTACGGAAAGCAACTGGCTTCTTGCCGAACTCCTCCTTAATCATCTTTGAGTGGAGCTTAACCTGCTCTACGAAGTCCTCCTTTGATGAGAGGGATGCCAAAGAGTGAGAGTAAGTCTCCGCCAAGAACTCAACACAACCAGTCTCTGCCAAAGCGCGGAATGAATCCAACACCTCTGGAGCGTAGATGCGGAACTGCTCAACTGCAGTACCAGTGATTGAGAATGAGCACTTGAATGCGCCCTTATGCTCCTTGATGAGGTTCAACAGAAGTGCGTTCATTGGCAAGTAGCACTGACGCGCAACCTTCTGCATAATAGCGCGGTTAGTAAAGTCATCCAAGTAGTTGTGATCCTTACCGATATTGAAGAATCGATAAACCTTCAAACGCCAAGGCTGGTGTACCTGAAAATATAAATTAACTGTCTTCATATTATATTTATTTTTTATTATTTACACTCATTTATCGCATCCTCATATACGGTCTTGATCTTGGCCGCAGCGTTGTTCCACTTCAAGCCAATAACCTCCTCGAGACCCTTCTTTGCAAACATCTTTGACAATGCAGGGTACTTCACGAAACCATAGATTGCATCTGCCATAGCATCTACATCCCAGTAATCAACCTTCACGGCGTAGTCCAAAACCTCTGCCACACCACTCTGCTTTGAGATGATTACAGGCACATTTGAACGCATCGCCTCCAGAGGTGAGATACCGAATGGCTCTGACACTGATGGCATAATATAAAGATCCGAGAGCTGGAACATCTTGTGTACATCGTCACCCTTCAAGAAACCTGTGAAGTGGAAACGGTCAGCGATACCCAAGCGAGCAACGCGACGGATAACATGGTTCATCATATCACCCGAACCCGCCATTACGAAACGCACATTTGGAACTCGCTTCAACACCTTCGCAGCGGCCTCAACGAAGTAGTCAGGACCCTTCTGGTAGGTGATACGACCCAAGAATGTCACAATCTTATCCTCAACACCACGCTCTGGAGCCTCGTTCTCCTTCTCGGCGAAACGCACCGCATTGTGAACAGTCACCACGCGCTCGGCTGGGATATTATACTTCTCGATACAGATGTTACGAGTAAGGTTCGATACCGCGATTACGCGATCGGCAGCAGCCATACCAGCGCGCTCGATCTCATAGACGCGAGTGTCGATGTTGTCACCCGATGAGCGGTCGAACGATGTAGCGTGCATATGCACTACCAATGGCTTACCCGATACGCGCTTTGCAGCGATACCAGCGAAATATGTAAGCCAGTCGTGAGCGTGGATCACATCAAACTGACCCTCCAACTGACGAGCAACCTCGGCAGCCACAACCGCATAACGCGCAACCTCCTCCATAAGGTTTGCACCATACTTACCAGAGAATGTGTAACGCTGTGTCCAGCTGTCACCCTCACGCTCCCAGAACTTCTTACCTGTACGCTCGTAACCCTCGCGATAGGTCTGGAACTCCTCTGGAGAGATGTAAGGAACCATATTCGAGTCGATGTGAATGAACGAAATCTTGCGCATAATATCGTCAGCACCTGCTACGCCACCATTGCAATAGCGAGCCTCGACATCACTTGCATTAACAACCTTTACAAATCGCTCATCCTCGTCGCCCGAAGCACGAGGCATCACGAAGATAACCTCCACATCGTTGCGTGCCAAACCTCGGGTCATACCGTAACAAGCAGTACCCAAGCCACCGGCAATATGAGGTGGGAACTCCCAACCAAACATTAATACTCTCATCCTATAATCTTTTTATTTATTTCTTCTTGCGTACACATTTTCTCTTTGGCTTTGGCTCCTCTGTAACCTCGGCAACATCCTCTGCGGCAACCTTCGCTGCCTTTGTAGCGCACTTCTTGGCACCACACTTCTTGGCTGGCTTCTCCTCTACCTTCTCCTCTACGACCTCTGCCTTGGCTGACTTCGCAGCCTTCTTTGTAGTGGTCTTCTTTGCTGGCTTCTCCCACTGCGAGATAAGATCGCTGATGTAGAGCAGACCACCAACACTTGAAGCCTGTGACAAACAACCGTGAGCGCGGAATGGAGGATCACCCTCGAAGCACTCGCTAATTGAACCGATACAAGCTGTCTGAATCTCCTCGTCGAATGCCTCAAGGATAGCCTTTGCCTCTGGCAAGAAACGCTCGCCTGCGATAGCGAAGCCGGTCTTTACATAGAACTGCAATGGCCAAATCCAGATAGCACCGTTGCGGCTCGCCTTATCCTCCGAACGCTGATCCTCGGCGTATGATGCCTCATAGAATGGGTTGCGTGGAGAGAGCGAACGCACACCGCGTGGGGTGAGCAAGTGCTGACGAACAACTGCCAACACATCCATAATCTGCTCCTCGTTGAGCATTGTGTAATCCAAACCACAAGCAACGAGCATATTTGAACGGCGGAAATCGTTAGTCTCGTAATCGTTCACATAGTCTGCCAAATAGCCCTCGTTGAGCCAGAACTTCTCAACAAATGACTTTTTAGTAAGTTCAGGAACACCAGCCCAAGCCTCTACAAACTCCTTGTCCTTCATCTTGCGAGCGAGCTCCAAGGTGTAAGATACGGCGTTGTACCACAAGGCCTGAATCTCAACGGCGTAACCAGCGCGCTGTGCTACTGGCTGACCATCGACCTTGGTGTCCATCCAGGTGAGAGCCTCGCCCTGAGCGGCAGCCCACACCAGACCGTTGCTGTGCAACTTAACCTTCTCGCCAAAGCCACGACGATAAGCCTCCAACACAGCCTTCATTGCCTCACCGTAGCGCTCCCAGAGAGCCTTTGCGGTGATATGCTTCTCGAGGTTCTGCAAAGTCCAGAAGAACCACAGCGGAGCGTCGGCAGCAACCCACGCTGAAGCTGAACCTGCAAAATTACCGCCCTGCATCTGACTCACCATTGTGTCCAGAACATCGAGGCAGTCCTCCTTATATTTCTGCTCGAGCACGATACCTGGCAACGACATCAATGTGTCGCGACCTACGGTGCCATACCAAGGATAACCAGCGATCATCTCGGTACGACCACCTGGACGACGCACGATAAACTGGCGTGCCGAGTGGTGCAAGCAGCTCAAGAAATCAATCTTGTGAGTACGACGGGCGATAGAAGCCTCGTACATCTCCGAGATAGCCTCTGCTGAAGCAATCTCGTCAGTTGCGGCAGAGAAGATAATGCTCTCGCCCTTCTTGATTGACATCTCGAAGTAACCTGTAGTCATCAAGTCCTCGTAGCCGTCGTAGCCACGCTTGATCTCCTCTGGGTACTCGAAACCGTAGTACCAATCTGGGGCAGCGATATACTCCGCATCGCTCTTATTGGTCTGCAAATAGAGCCATGGGAAGCCCTCATAGAGCTTACACTTAACGCCGTTCTTTACTGGATATGAGCGACCATCAGCCTCCATATTTGCCTTCGACAACGAGTGCTTGTTACGGAAGGCGAAGAATGGACGCAAACGGAGCGTAGTATCCGAGTGGGCATCAACAAGAGTATAGCGAATCATAAGCTGTGTGCGCTTGTGAATCCACAACAGCTCCTTACGAAGGATTACACCACCTACTCTATATGTGATTGTAGGTGTTGGGGTGTACTTAAAATCAGTGATATACTTGTGACCACGAGGCTCGTAAACACCCTTATAGCGGTGCAAAGCCAGGTTAAACGACTGGTCGTGCTGGATGATTGTCTCGTCCAAAGATGAGAGCAATACATAAGCCTCGTCAGTCTGGTCGATGGGAGCAACCATCAAACCGTGGTACTTGCGAGTATTACAGCATACGATAGTTGTGCTCATATAACCACCCTTACGGTCGGTTGCAAGCATCTCTCGCTGCAAAGAGTACTCCAAGTTACCCAATTCACTCTTGTCAAATGTTAATGCCGACATATTAATATTTTTGAAAAATTATTTAACTCAAGTAAAGTTAATAAAAATATTTGAAAGAAGTTACTTTTTTCGTAAAAATAACGAAAAACAAGAAAAAAGTTCCTTTTTTTTGAGAAGAATTGACCTATTGGCTGGGGCGAGAGGGCTCCCGCCCCAACAATAAGTCGAAAGAGTTACCTATTTATATATAGATTAAGCCCACTTAACGAGAGCGAAATCCATACGGTGTGGCATACGGTCGTTCTTTGGATATACACGCAATGCTACATCGAAAGAACCTGTACGAGCTGGAGTGTAGTCGATAGCGAATGTAACCTCGTTGCCGTTCACGCTCTTGATCTCAAGAGACTTTGTTGCAACTACATCTACTGACTCACCTGACTCAATCTGCTTTGCTACAACCAACTCAACGCCCAAATCATCTGAAGTCAAGTTAGCCATATCGAGAGTTACCTCATAGAGGTACTTCTTATCTACGAAGATTGCCTCGTTGTCGAGCTCAACGCGCTGAACATTCAACACCTTAACATCGTCCCAAGCAGCTGAAACCTTGCGCTTCCAAGCAGCCATCTCACGAGCCATACGGTAGTTGTTCTCAACCATTGCAGCCTTGCGAACTGCGAGCTTGTTGTAGAAACGCTCCTCGTAGTCGATAAGCATACGGTTTGTAGTAAAGTTAGAAGCGATGTCAGATACACACTTCTTGATAGTGTCGCACCAGCGGTGTGGAACACCATCCTCCGAGCGGTCGTAGTACAAAGGTACAATCTGATCCTCGATAGTGTTGTAGATCATCTCGGCATCCAACTCATTCTGGTAGCCCTGGTCAGCGTAAGTGCGCTCCATAGGAAGCATCCAACCAGCGCCCTCCTTGTAGCCCTCAACCCACCAGCCGTCAAGTACAGAGAACTGCATAACGCCGTTCATAACGCACTTCTCGCCTGATGTACCTGAAGCCTCCAATGGACGAGTAGGAGTATTCAACCAAACATCAACACCCTGAACCATACGGCGAGCGAGCTCCATATCGTAGTTCTGCAAGAATAC
>JAFZFR010000109.1 GCA_017555805.1 Alistipes sp.
GGGCAACCTCAAGTGGACAGCTCCCGACAACAACGGCTGTACAATCCTGCGTATGGGTCATGTGAACAAGGGCGCACGCAACGCCCCAGCACCACCCGAGGGTACTGGCTGGGAGTGCGACAAACTCTCTACCGATGGTCCTGATGCACACTTCGCGGGCTACATTGGTCGCTTGACGGATGGCGTGTTGCAGGGCGGAAAGTTGCAGAGTATGTTGCTCGATAGTTGGGAGTGCTACTCGCAGACCTGGACAAAGAATATGGAGCAGGAGTTTAAGGAGTATTCGGGCTACGACCTCCGCAAGTGGATTCCAGCGTTGTGGGGATATGTGGTGGATGATGTTGAGACCACATCGCGCTTCCTGCTCGACTGGCACAACAACATAGGTCGTCTGTTTGTCGATAAGTTCTACAAGCGTATGGCTGACCTCGGTCACGAGCAGGGTCTGCTGATTCGCTACGAGACCTCGGCGGGTGATGTCTTTCCTGCCGATTGTATGGAGTATTACAAGTATGCCGACATCCCTATGTGCGAGTACTGGCAGCCTTACACCCCATCCTATGTAGGTGCGTTGGAGTTTAAGCCAGTGAAGCCTACCGCCTCGGCGGCGCGTATCTATGGCAAGCCTCGTGTGGCGGCGGAGTCGCTCACATCGTTCACCCTGACCTGGGATGAGCACCTCGATATGCTTAAGGAGGTTGCTAATTTCAACGCTATCGAGGGCGTGACTCACACCGTATTCCATACCTACACCCACAACCCACAGATTGACTTCAAGCAGCCTGGTACATCCTTCGGTGCAAGCATCGGTACGCCATTCCTGCGCGGTCAGACCTGGTGGAAGCATATGCCTGAGTTTACCACCTATCTGGCTCGCCTTTCGTATATGTTGGAGCGCGGTAAGCCAGTGTCGGATGTGCTGTGGTATTTGGGTGATGAGGTTGCTCACCGCCCCGACCAGGATACACCTTTCCCAGAGGGATATAAATATGACTATTGCAACCCCGATGTGCTGGTAAATCGTTTGTCGGTTGAGAATGGAATGATTGTGACTCCAGAGGGTATTGCGTATCGCGTGTTGTGGATTCCTGACACCAAGCGAATGTTGCCAGAGACCCTTGAGAAGTTGCAGCAGATGATTTATGATGGCGCCGTTGTTGTTGCCGATGCGCCAAAGAGCGTGGCGACACTGCGTGATGCCGCCAATGCCGAGCAGCGCTTCGATGCAGCCGTGGAGGCTATCTGGGACAATGCAAAGGCGGGCGAGATTTGCAGCGTAGGTGAGGGTAAGGTGCTCTCGGGCGTAGGCATCCACAAGGCTGTCGAAATGTTGGGTCTTTCGGCTGATGTTGTGGGCGATGTACGCTGGTTGCACCGCACAACCGAGGGTGCAGATTGGTACTTTGTGACACCTCAAAAGTTGGGCGAGTTCTGCGGCGATGTTAAGTTCCACGCCGTTGGTCGTGCCGAGTTGTGGAATCCAGTGACGGGAGAGACATCAGAACTCGCATCCTCTACCGATGGCGAATATACAACCGTTAATCTCAACCTTCCAAAGTCGTGCTCTTGCTTCGTGGTCTTTGACAAGCGCAAGCAGCCACGCGAGGTGCAGACTCCTGCCGCGCTTGAGCATGAGTTGGTGCTCCGTAGCGGTTGGACTGTAGAGTTCCCAGCGGGCTGGGGCGCTCCCGAGAAGGTGGCACTCGATGAGTTGAAGCCTTGGAAGGATATTATCGACGATGCCGAGGGTAAGTCATTCTCTGGCACTGCGACCTACTCAACAACCTTTACACTGGAGGGCGCTGCCGAGCGCGTAGAACTCGACCTGGGTAGGGTAGATATGGTCGCTGTGGTGACGCTTAACGGCAAGCAGGTGCGTACGCTGTGGTGTCCGCCATATAGCGTCGATATTACCGACTTCGTATCGGAGGGCGAGAATGAGTTGGAGATTGAGGTTACAAGCACCTGGTTTAATCGTTTGGCGTACGATGCGGCCCTGCCAGAGGCGGAGCGCAAGACCTGGACGCTGAATGGTCCGCAAGTGGGCTCTGCATTGCGTGAGAGTGGTTTGATGGGTGATGTAGTTGTAAGATATTAGAGTTATGAGACGACTTTGTAATATCGCATTTTGTGTGTTGCTCGCTCTGCCACAACTGGGCAGGGCGCAGCAGCCGTTGAGCCGCGAGATGGCGGCCGAGGTAGAGAAGAGTGTTAGGACAGTGTGGCTCTACGAGGCGCGAGGAAAATTTAAGAATGAGGTTAGAAATGAGACGATTGAGTCGGGCGACCTAAAGTTACCCTTTAAGTTCAAGGTCTTTGGAGAGCGCCCCGAGGATGGTCGCAGTCTCTATATCTCAATGCACGGCGGCGGCAGTGTTCCGCAGGCTGTGAACGACCAGCAGTGGCGTAACCAGATTGGGCTTTATACTCCGCGCGAGGGTGTCTATGTAGCACCTCGTGCGCCGTGGAATGCGTGGAATATGTGGTTTCAGGAGGGCATTGATGAACTCTTCGAGAGGCTTATTCAGGCGGCTGTGGCGTTGTGGGAGGTGAACCCCGATAAGGTCTATCTGCTCGGTTACTCGGCGGGCGGTGATGGCGTGTGGCGTATGGCACCGCGAATGGCTGACCGCTGGGCGGCGGCTTCGATGATGGCTGGTCATCCTGGCGAGGCGTTGCAGGTTAATCTTCGCAATACGCCCTTTATGATTTGGATGGGCGAGAACGATGCCGCATACGATAGAAATAAGTTGGCCGTAAAGCACGGCGCTATTCTGGATTCGTTGCAGAGTGCCGACAGCGAGGGCTATATCCACTCTACGCATATTATCAAGGGTAAAGGTCATTGGATGGAGCGCATCGATACGCTTGCTATTCCCTGGATGGCGCAGTTCCGCCGCAACCCATATCCCGAGAGGGTGGTGTGGCGTCAGGAGTTGGTTATGCGCCCCTCTATGTATTGGCTCTCGGCACCCGAGGATGAGTGCCGCCACGGTATGATGGTCATTGCCGAGCGCAGAAAGAATGTTGTGGAGATTGAGCATTGCGACTACTCGCACATTGATATTTGGCTCAATGATGAGATGGTCAATCTTGACCGCCCCATCGAGGTGCGCTATCGTGGCAAGAGAATCTTCCGAGGTAAGGTGCCTCGCACCACCCAGAATATCCGCCAGAGCCTCGCCTCGCGTGGCGATTTACGCTATATCTTCCCCGCCGTTGTGCGCGTGGAAATCCCCAAGGAATAAAAAGAAAATAGGCTGTCCAAACGGACAGCCTATCTTTTTGGTCGTTGTGTGAAAATTACTTCTGCAACTGTGTGTTGTCAGCAACAACCATATTCTTGTCGATGCGGAGTGTTACATTGCCATCAACCTCGATGAGGATAGATGTCTCGCCCTCCTTTACCTCCTTAACAACGCCGTAGATACCGCCGGCAGTGATAATCTTATCACCCTTCTTCAAACCATCGCGGAACTTCGCCATCTCCTTACGACGCTTTGACTCTGGACGCCACATAAAGAAGTACATTACACCAATCATCAGCAGCATCATTACCCAAAAACTACCCATGCCCTGCTGTGGAACACCATCGGTAGCCTGAAGAAAATTCATCATAGTCTTTCTGTTTTATAGTTATTAATTTGTTTCCGTTATTTAACCGCTGCAAAAGTAGCACTTTTTTGCTATTTCACCTCGGCTTCGATATAAATCTTCATCGGAGTGTCCTTATCGGCGAAATAAAACTCCATAAGTTTCATTTGCCACCCCTGCAAACTCTTCGAGTCGAGTTCAAACTCGATGGTCGCGCTCTCACCCTTGGCAATCGGTTTGCGGTCATAGACCACATTCACGCATCCGCAGGTGGTGATGTGACGCAACAGGACAATAGGTCGCTCGTTGCCGTTCTCCACACGCAAGTGCTTGGCGATAATTTCGCCCTGATGCATCTTGCCGAACTTCAGCGTGTCGCGCACCCCCGCCTCCAAAGCCGCGTCGGTTATCGTCAGGCTCTGCGTCGCTACGGGTTTTGCGGGTTCCAACTTCTTGACGCCCTGCTTGCCGCATCCCGCCAAAAGAGTCGCACCAACCGCCAAAGCACCAGCCGTAAGCGCGATAAGGAGTTTTCTAAAAGAGTTCATTACTGGATAAGTCCTCTGCCGCTCTTCTTAATCTTACCCTCGGCGGTGAATGTAGCGACAATCTTGTCGAGGATACCGTTGATGAAGGTGCTGCTGCCTGGGGTAGAGTAGAACTTCGCAATCTCGATATACTCGTCCAGAGTAACCTTCACAGGAATTGATGGGCAGTTGAGCAACTCTGCCACCGCAGTCACCATAATCACATTGTCCATATAGGCGATGCGCTCCACATCCCAGTTGCGGGTGTAGTTCTCAATCTCGGCGAGATATGAGTCGTAGTTCACAGCCGCCTTCTCAAAGAGTTCGCGAGCGAAATCCAGATCCTCCCAACTCTTGAACTTTGGCAACACCTTGATGTCGGTGTGTGAAGCACGCATATTCGACAGCGTACGAGTCACCATAATCAGCGCAAAACCGAGGTCGTCGTTCCAAAGGATTGACTGCTCGTCGAGCACATCCTCCAAAGCCTCTGACTCCTCCAACTCGTTGGTGTAGAATGCAGTTACCAACTCCATATCCTCCTTCCAAGAAGACTCCTGCGAAGCCATATACTTCTGGTAGTACTCGGTCTGCTCCAACTGCGTGAAGAGCGTCTTGATGAGTTCTGGGTAGTTTGCCCACGAGAGTTTCGATGCCGCGAGGTAGTCGTTCACGGCGTCGCTGTTGGCAATCAAACGGATGACTGCGTTATCTACAAACTTGCGGTTTGGATTGAGATCTTCAAATGTGGGGAGTTTCTTCTGCTTGGCTGCCTCCTGGCGTGACTCGGCGTAACGAGCCAACTCGACGATGAGAGACATCATCTGGAAGTAGAGGTCGTAGGTCTTGTCAATAGAAGCCACGAGCGTCTTCTCTGAACCCATCAGCGAGTTAGACTCTGAAGTGAGATGGGCATACAGGCTCTTGAGAACCTTAATTCGGAGCAATCTTCTGCTTATCATATAAAATGAACCTTATTTCGTCAATTAATGGTGCAAATATAATCAATATTAATTCAAAATTCAAAAATTTCTCTTTTCGTGATGGATATTTTTTTGTCCGCAACGGCTTGAAACGCGAGAATTTCGTATATTTGCATATTATCTGCGTCGGCGGATGATTCTCCGTTGCTTGCGATTTGCTCTGCGTGGGCGTCTGCCCCGTAGCGGAGTGGCGGGCGGAGAAAATGATTTTTGGAGTATGAAGGTTGAAAATAAACTCTTTTTCGAGCAGGTAGAGAGTCTGCTGGGCGATGCGAGGTCGGTCACGCTCAAGGTGCGCGGCAATAGTATGAATCCGTGGCTTTGGGATGGTCGTCACTCGGTTGTTGTGCGTCGCCATACGGCAGAGGATGTCGAGGTGGGCAAGGTGCTCTTCTTTGTGAGCGACGGGCGCTGGATTATGCACCGCCTGGAGCGCATTGAGGGCGATGTGCTTACATTCGCTGGCGACGGAAACTACCGCCTGAAGGAGCGCGTATGCCGCGAGGATGTGCGAGGCGTGATGGAGTCGGTGGTGACGCCGTCGGGCAGGGTGGTGCGCTGCGAGGGCTGGGAGTGGCGAGCAAAGTCGCGCCTGTGGCTGATGCTGCCCGCCATCGTGAGGAGATATATTTTGGCTGTCGTAAGAAGAATAAAACTATAAGATATGAAAGATATTAGAATCGGCCACGGTTATGATGTCCACGCCCTTGCCGAGGGGTTGCGATTGGTTATTGGCGGTGTGGAGATTGAACACACGAAGGGTTGCGTGGCGCACTCTGACGGCGATGTTGCCATCCACGCCATCTGCGATGCTATGCTCGGCGCGCTGGCGCTCGGCGACATAGGCAAGTTGTTCCCCGATACCTCGGCGGAGTTCAAGGGCATTGACTCCAAGATTTTGCTTCGCCGCGTGTGTGATGTGATTGCGGAGAAGGGTTATCAGGTGGGCAATGTAGATTGCACCATCGCTATGCAGCGCCCCAAGTTGCGCCCACACATTGACACAATGCGTGTAACTCTCGCCTCGGTAATCGGTATAGATGTCGATAGGGTATCTGTAAAGGCCACCACCACCGAGCGCCTCGGCTTTGAGGGCAGAGAGGAAGGTGTGTCGGTACATTCGGTTGTGTTGTTGTATAAAGAATAAGTGTCACATAAAACTATCTAGAAAATGAAAAAGTATAATATTTTTATGTGCTATTCGCATCGAGATCAATCGTTGGCACTTCTAATTAATTCTGCTTTAAGGGGTCGTGGATATAATACATTTTACGATGCTGATAATTTGGCGTTTGGTGATTTAAATAATCAAATTGCAGAAGCAGTCAAAAATTCTACCATTTTTCTGTATTTGCATACATCGAATAGTGTGAATAGTGCGTGGTGTCGAACAGAATTAGAATATGCCTATAAACACAATGTAAATATTGTTCCAATCGTTTTTGATGGTTATATTCCCGATATACCAGCGGATAGTTGTGTGAGTTTTTTAAATAAGTTGAATTGTTTTGATTTTAGTGCAAATCATTTTGACTCCAGCATAACAACTTTAATATCTCGTTGGTTGAATCCGATTTTAGCCGATACGGCCAAGAATGTTGAAATTACTCAAAAAGAAATATATGTAACATCCGATAGAAGTTGCCGTGTTTATAGATTAGAGGAGGTGGGTGTTGCATATAAAGATATATCCACTCCGATTCAGGTTCCTGAAGGTGATCATAAATTGCTATTTGTGGATTTGGAGAGGGAATCAGTTAGAGTCGAGAAAAATGTATCAATATATGGCGACTCTCAAGAGGTTGATATTAAATTGCTTGAAAAATTTAAAAAGAGTACAAACTCGGATGAGATAGATGTATTTATATCATATAATTCTGATGATTTGGAATACGCAAAAGAGATTGCAGAAATGTGTAAATATGCTGGAAAATCATATTTCTTATCTGCTGAGAATCTCAAGAAGATGGGTGAAAGTGCCTATGTGGAGGCTATTGCAGAAGCATTGGATAAAAGTCGTCATCTTGTTGTTGTTTGTATGGCGGTGGAGTCATTGAAATCGAAGTGGGTTAAATTGGAATACACCACATTTATTAATGAGATATATTCTGGTAGGAAAGATGGAAATATGATAACAATTGTCAATGATGGCATAAGTGTGAACGATTTGCCGATATTATTAAGGGGTCATGAAGTTATCCCATACAGGCAAAAAGAGAATGCGGTAGAATATTTCAAATAGTAAAAAGAGGGCAATTGCCCTCTTTTTTATTAATACACCTGCGAGATTGTTCCCGTGTATTGCACATCGTTGTACCAGGCGTTGGAGATGGTGAGTGTTACGCCGCTCTGGTCGTTTATCTCCAGCGTGAAGGTGTAGTCAATCTCGGCGTAGAGCACAGCGTTGAACGACACTATCCAGCCATTGTCGGTCTGCACCGATTTGTAGTTTTGTAGGTTCTTTGTGCCTGTGTTGAGCAGTACGCGGCGGTAGGGTGGCGTGATACCCGCGATGTAGGGCAGGCATATATCCATCGCTCCGCGCCAAATGGTGAAGGTGTAGTTGATGTTCGATAGGAAAAACATCTGCCCCGCAGGCATCTGCTGCATCGTCATCGGGTTGAACTCGAAGTTTTGTGCTATGACCAGCGAGTCTATGATGCGCTTATCCTCTGCCAAGCGCGCGGCGCGTCGTTCGGCACGCTCCTCGTGCGTGGTGTTGTGGTAGTCGTGGTGTTTATCCTGCGACTGTGGTGGCGTTTGAGCCAGCACATAGGGCCCGCAGTAGGTGCAAGCGATGATGCACACAAGTAAAGTAAGAAGTCGTCTCATAACTCAAAAGTTTTGTTACGAAACGACTCCAAATATCTTGCCTAAACGCCCATTGCGCGGAGGAATTTTCCCGTTGCACTACGCTCGCACTCGGCTACCTGGTGTGGTGTGCCCGTCACGATAATCTCGCCACCGCCAGCACCGCCTTCAGGCCCTATGTCAATGATGTGGTCGGCAACCTTTATCACATCCAGGTTATGCTCAATCACAATCGCCGTATTGCATCTATCGACCAACTTGTTTATCACGCCCAGCAACTGGCGAATATCCTCAAAGTGGAGTCCCGTAGTGGGCTCGTCGAGGATGTAGAGTGTGCGACCCGTATCGTTTTTCGACAACTCCGCCGCTAACTTTATGCGCTGACTCTCGCCGCCCGAGAGGGTGGTGCAGGGCTGACCCAGCGTCAGATAACCCAAGCCCACATCCTGGATAGCCTTCAACTTCTGATATATCGAAGGGATGTTTGCGAAGAAATCTACGGCGATGTTCACCGTCATATTCAGCACCTCGTTGATATTCTTACCCTTGTATTTCACCTCCAGCGTCTCGCGGTTGTAGCGGTTTCCGCCGCAACTCTTGCATCGCACATACACATCCGGCAGGAAGTTCATCTCGATGGTCTGTACGCCCGCGCCACGGCACTCCTCGCATCGTCCGCCCTTCACATTGAACGAGAATCGTCCCGCCTTGAAGCCGCGAATCTGCGCGTCGGGTGTCGCCTCGAAGAGTTTGCGGATGTCGGCAAATACATTCGAGTATGTCGCAGGGTTGCTGCGAGGTGTGCGACCAATAGGCGACTGGTCCACCACAACCAACTTGTCGATGTGTTCCAGACCCTCGATGCTGTCGTATGTCAGTGGCTGGTCGTATGAGCGGTATAGCGTGCGACTCAATATAGGTCGCAGAGTCTCGTTTATAAGCGTCGATTTTCCCGAACCACTCACGCCCGTCACACAGATGAACTTGCCGAGCGGGAACTCCGCATCCACACCCTTGAGGTTGTTGCCTCGTGCGCCACGAATCGTGATGCTCTCGCCCGTGCCCTCGCGCAGGGTTTCGGGTATCTCAATCTTTCGGCGTCCGCAGAGGTAGTCGGCAGTGATTGAATTAGACTTCATAATATCCTCAATCGTGCCCGCTGCCACAATCTGTCCGCCTCGGCGACCCGCCTTTGGGCCAACATCAACAATGTAGTCTGCCGAGCGCATCATATCCTCGTCGTGCTCAACTACGATGACCGAGTTACCCGCGTCGCGCAACTCCTTAAGGGTGTTTATCAGTCGTTGGTTGTCGCGCTGATGCAGGCCGATACTTGGCTCGTCGAGGATGTAGAGAACATTCACGAGTTTTGAGCCAATCTGCGTTGCAAGTCTTATTCGCTGGCTCTCGCCACCCGAGAGTGAACGCGCCGAGCGGTTGAGTGAGAGATAACCCAAGCCGACCTCCACAAGGAAGTGCAGTCGCTCGCGAATCTCCTTTATAATCTCCTGTGCAATCTTCTGCTCCTTTGAGTTCAGGTGCTCCTCGATGGTGGACATCCACGCCGCAAAGTCGATGATTGACATTGCCGATAGTTCGGCTATATTCTTACCGCCGATGCGGAACTGTAACGCCTCTTTCTTCAGGCGCGAGCCGCCACAGACGCTGCAAGGGCGATACATCAGGAACTGCTCTCTCCACTTCTGTCCCTTCTTCGACTCCTCGTCATCGCTCTGCTGTACATACTCGGCGATGCCCTCCCACGGAATCATTCTTCTGCCCGACACCGACGAGAACTCCGACAAATCAACCGTCAGCGGCTTGGGATCGCCATAGAGAATGGCGTTCATTCCCTCCTCCGAGATGGTGCTGATGGGGTCATCCAGCGTAAAGTCGTAGCGTCTGCCCAAGAGGGTGAGCAGCGTGAATATCTTGTTGTTCTTGTATTTTCCTATTGGCTCGATGCCGCCCTCGCTGAGTGAACGCTCGGGGTCGGGGATAATCTTTGTGATGTCGAACACCGCCTCCACGCCCAGGCCGCTACATCGTGGGCAGGCGCCTTGGGGTGAGTTGAATGAGAATGTGTGTGGCGCAGGGTCCTCGAACGCCACGCCCGTAGATGGGCACATCAGGTGGCGCGAGTAGTAACGCATACCATCCGCCTCGTAGTCATATATCGCCATCGTGCCCTTGCCCTGACGCATCGCCTCCTTGAGTGACGCCATCACACGCTCTGCATTATCCTGCGTGATACGCATACGGTCCACCACCAAATCGACGGTGTGCACCTTGTATCGGTCGAGTTTTATGCCCGCCGAAATCTCCTTTATCTCATCATCAATGCGGGCATAGAGATAACCCTTCTTCGCCAGCGACTCAAACAATTCGCGGTAGTGACCCTTTCTTCCCTTCACGATGGGCGCCATAAATGCCACCTTGCGTGAGTCGAAACCATCGAGGATGAGTTGCATAATCTGCTCGTCGGTGTAGTGAATCATCTCCTCGCCAGTGATGGGGGAGTAGGCGCGTGCGGCGCGAGCGAACAGCAGACGCAGAAAGTCATTTATCTCCGTCACCGTTCCCACCGTTGAACGAGGGTTTTTGTTGGTTGTTTTCTGCTCGATGGCAACCACTGGGCT
The DNA here is from genome assembly GCA_017555805.1 of Alistipes sp. Classification (GTDB taxonomy): domain Bacteria; phylum Bacteroidota; class Bacteroidia; order Bacteroidales; family Rikenellaceae; genus Alistipes. The sequence goes on from JAFZFR010000109.1 coordinate 10,555, forward strand.
CAAGCCCGTAATCTTATCCACATCGGGGCGCTCCATCGTGCCCACAAACTGACGCGCATAGGTCGAGAGGGTCTCCATATATCGGCGCTGACCCTCGGCGTATATAGTGTCGAATGCGAGTGATGACTTGCCCGAGCCCGACAGACCCGTCACAACCACCAGCGCATAACGAGGTATCTCGACATTCACATTCTTCAGGTTGTGAACGCGAGCACCCGTAATGACAATTTTATCTTCTTCGTGAAATTTCATTTAGCAAACAATACATCCGTGACCGAAATAGTGCAGGATGGCGTGCATCCACTCGTGCAGTGACAGCAGTCCAATCAGGTCGGCAAAGCAGACGAGCAGGATAGCCATCGTAAACCATCTCACAAACTTCACACCCCAGTTAATCGCAAAGTGCGAAGCAAACGCCGCGCCGAGGATGTTTCCCAGGCCGTGCCACAGACCGAAGGCGTAGTCCACCTGGTCGTTCATTATAAAGACGATGAGCGAGAATGGCGTGGCGAGGAATATGATAAAGCCCTTGATGACATTAGCCGTGATGATGTCGAGTTTCATCGACCAGATTGTCACCGCCAGAATCACATAACCCAGGCCGATGTAGATATATCCTCCATAGAAGCCCAGCAGCAGGAACCAGATGTAGTGCCACCAGCGAATCACCAGCGGATGCCCTCCGTGGATGTGGGGGTGGTTGTGGCTGCGGTCGAAAATCATATAGAGCAGCACGACGCTCAATACTACGGTCATACAAATCGTGAATATCGTGTCGCTGATTTTCGTTGCCACCAGCGAGCCCGCGATGTTGCCTATGACGGCTGGTATGGCGAGTTTCAGTCCGCTTGTGATGTCGAGCATTCGCTTGCGTATGAAGGTGACCGTTGCGGTGAAGTTCTGCAAAATCACAGCAATTCGGTTAGTACCGTTAGCCACGCCGATAGGCAGACCCAACACGGTGAACAGGGTCATCGTGATGATAGCACCACCTCCTGCCAGCGTGTTGATGATACCCACCAGAATACCCGATACCACCAAAAATATCTCAACTACATACTCGCTCATATCCATTACTCTTAAACGGTTTCCAACAAAAAATATTTTCGAACTTACGAAGATACAAAAAAAACAGAAATAGTCATAATCTATTTCTGCTTTTTCACATTTTTTTCTTATTTTGTGGCTATGTAGTACAAATCGAAACTGCTGTTGGTGATTTCTCCCACCGAATAATCCTCCATCCTTATCGATCGCGTCAGCGAATCGTTGTTCTCAAGGAGCCTGCGTCGGTTGATGCGGTTGAGTATGTCGTAGGGAATCTGCAACAACTGTCGCGGCAGTCTGTGCTCCAGGTCGAGCGGGTCGAGGCGCTTGAACTTCGCCACGCTCTGGCTGTTCTGCTCGTAATACGCCATCACCTTCTCGTTACCATTTACGCCGAGAGCCTCCACCGCGGAAAAATCGCCCTTTAGCAACTCGCGCAACTCTCGCTCGCTGTACTCGCGTATGTGCCAGGGGTTGCGTGTGAGTGACATCGGTGCGTTGGGTGTCGATACGATGAACTTGCCGCCCTTACGCAACACGCGGCTCACCTCGCGCACAAAATCCTTGTCGCGCTTGATATGCTCGATGACCTGAAACGAGATTACATAGTCGAAACTCTCATCCGCAAAGCCTATCGGTGGCACCTGCATCTGCTTGAATTGTGCATTTGCGGGTAGGGTAGCGTCGTATGCCTCGCTTTTGTCTATGGTGGTGAAGCGCTCGGCTGCGGGTGCTACCACATCTATGCCGTAGCCCATACCCGTGCCAATCTCCAGCACATCGCCACTCACCAGCCCCGCCGCATAGTGGTAGGCGAGGATGGAACGCTGAAAGACATAGTTGTCCGAGGCGTCCGTGCGAGATACGCGCTCTGCTGTCTGCATCTTCGCCATCGTTACTTTATCTTTATGCTCTCGCCGTCGGTTGTGATTGCGCCGCGCTTAAGGAGGACGCCCACAGCACGCTTAAACACCTTTTTGCTCATCTGCGTGAGGGCGTGTACCTTCTCTGGTGATGAGTTGTCGCCAATAGGCATCTCGCCGCCATTCTCCTTAATCATCTCCAGCAGACCCTCTGCCGAGTTAGCCACGCCGTCGTAGCCCTCCTGACGCAGTGTGAGGTCAATGCGGTTGTCGTCGGTGATGCGACGCACATAGCCCTCCAGTCGGTCACCCACCTTCACTGGCTGGAAAATCTGATTCTTGTAGAGCATACCCCAGTGGCGTGAGTCGATGATGGCGCGGTAGCCGATAGGACTCTCCGACGCAATCAGGATGTCCACCTTCTGGCGTGCCTTCACGGTGATGATGTCGTTGTCGATGAATGGCTTGAGTTTCATTGTTGCCACGCAGCGACCAGTGATGTTATCCACATAGAGCCATACGACATAACTTCTGCCAGCCAACACGCCACCCTGCTGGTTGCGGTTTGGGAGGAAGAGGTCCTTGCCCGCCAATCCCCAGTCGAGGAATGCGCCGTGGATGTTCTTGTCCACTACTTTCAGGAATGCTGCTTTGCCCTCGGTGATGAGTGGACGGTCGGTGGTAGCCACCAGACGGTCCTCCGAGTCGTGGTAAACGAACACCTCAATCTCGTCGCCCACCTTGTTGTCGAGCGAAACATATCTGTTGGGGAGCAAAACCTCCTGCTCCTCGTCATCGATGAGATACAATCCGAAATCCGAGATTCGGTTTACCTTTAGTGTTTGTATGTGACCTACTTTCATACTCTAATCTATATTTTGCGCAAAGGTAGTAAATAATTCAGAACTTTCATAATTCTCATCGCCAACCTTTACAATCTCGCCCATCGAGAGATACCATACATATCCCTCCACCTCGGCGTAGCCCATCTGCTTGAGCAACTGCATATAGTCCGCCATCTTCCTGCGGTGCGACTCATACTGCTTCATTCCAAACTTATAGTCCACCACCACGGCGCGATTGCCACGAATCATCACTCGGTCGGGGCGCAGCGTGCCAGTCTTGTCGTCGCGGCTCGCATCAGCACGGCTGATGAGGATGTCGTTCTCGTTACGCACCACATCCCACTCGGTGAACCACTCCTTCACCTGCTCGCGCTGGAACTCGCGCGCAACAACCTGCTTGAGTTCATCTCTCTGCGCGGCACTCAGGCGACCCGCCTCAAACGAGTGGTCGATGCGCCAGGTGATGTCGTCGGCATCCACCGCCTGACTCAAGATGGCGTGCATCTCGATACCCATATTCCGTGGCGTGAGCGATGTCTCCGCCTCCTCGAAGTAGCGCTGCTCCGAGAGCCTCAATGCCATCTTCGTGATGGCGGTAGGGTAGCAGTCCACCAGGATGTTCTCCACCTTGCTCTCCTCCTTCTTCGCCTTCGCCTGCTTGATAGGCGTGCCATACTCGGCATACTTGAGCGAGTAATCACCCTCCTTAACCTCGCTCTTCATCGTCGGCAAAGCATTCGCCACCACACGCTCCCACACCAACTTACCGACATTGTTTTCTACTACGGATTTATTTCTGTCGTAACATGGTATTAAGAGATACATCTCCTCGCAGGCTCGTGTCAACGCTACATACAATATGTTTATGTGGTCGGTATGGCTGTAAACTTTCTCACGGAAGAATTGTTCACTAAACAGAGACTTAGTAATCTCTTTTTTGAATTTTATTGGGAATCTGCCAACTTTTGATATATCCTCACCCTCAGCTGGTGATGCCCACACAAAACTGCCTGGTTTTGGGTCTAAACCCCAAAGACAAGGTACGATAACCACATTGCGTTGCAAACCTTTTGCTTTGTGGATGGTGGTGATTTCAATTGTGTTCTCGCTCATCTCCACGCTCAAAGACTTCTCCGAACCCTCCTCATCCCAGTACTTGAGGTAGAGTTGGATGTCGGCAATCTTCGTCGCGCAGAAGTTGATAATCTGCTCGTGAACGGCCTGCAAGTAGGCAAGCTCGCCTCGGTGCTCGTCGAGTCGGTAGTGCTTCACGATGCGCTCAAACGCCTCCTCGGGCGTGAGCTGGCTGATGCTTGCAATCAACTCACCATCCTCCGCCGAGAGTGGCTGGTTGTAAGGGAGCTTCAGATAACTGTTCATAATGGCGAGGCTCAAGTTGTCAGCGCCATTCTGCGAAAGACGCAGCGCCGCAATCACAAACTGGCTAATCGCCGCCTTACCCACGATAAGCGCCTCCTGGGTCATAATATTGAAGTCGTTGTTCTGCTGCTTGTACTCCAAAAGTATGCCTGCAACCTCTTTGATAGTATCATTGCCTCGGCAGAGAATAAGGATGTCTTTGTATTTGTAACCTCTGCTAATTGCAGACTCAATACACTTTACGATAGGCATTTGTTCGTCTTTATCGTAAAGGTCTATGCGCACATAGCCATTTTCTTCACCAGACTTCTTGGCTTCTTGTTCAAGGTCTGTATAGGCATTCGCAAGAGTCCCTTGCAATTCCTTGGCGCACGCGGCACTTATCTCCTTGTTCTTGGCTGCGTTCTTAAGTTCAGTGTCTAACTCTTTGCTATGGTGCTCGACAATCTTGCCAATCATCTCGTTGTTGAATTTGACAATATTTGGCAGACTGCGGTAGTTCTCCTTAATAGATTTGGTGACGGTGTTCTCCTCGCCCAATGACTTTTGCACTCCACCGCTCAGGATACGCCAATCACCGCCTCGCCAGCGGTAGATAGACTGCTTTACATCGCCCACAATCAGCACCGACTCATCCTCCGCTTGCGCCATAGCGTTCTGCAGCAGCGGCACGAAGTTCTCCCACTCCTTGCTTGATGTGTCCTGGAACTCGTCAATCATATAGCGTTCAAAACGGTTGCCAATTTTCTCGTAGATGAATGGAGTTTCACTGTCCGTGATAAAGCGAGAGAGGATGTATTTGGTTTCGGATAAGAGCATCATGCCCTCGCTGTCGCACTGTTCCTGCACTTTTGTGTAGATGTCTTTTAAAAGTGCGAATGAGCGATAAGTTTGCTTGACAACACCAATCGTAACTTTCAATTTGGCGCTATCGTCGTATACTTCACATATTTTTCTAAGTTTCGATTGCAATTCGGGCGCAATCGAATAAATATCCCTTCGTAAATCGTTGCTGGCGTTGTTTGGACACCACTTGTCTGGTGAATCAAGATATTCACGATGTGAGTTGCTAGGTTCTGTTATATTCCCACTGGCTAATTTTGCAAATAAACCTGCGGGGCTTTTAGATTTCTGGTAAAAATCAGAAATGGAAAGTCCAGCCTCTTCTATTGTTTTCAACGCTTGAGTGGCGAGTTCTGACAATTGTACATAAGCGTCATTTAGTTTATTTTCGCTCGCTTTGATAGCCTCACACAACTTCTTCTTCGACAAAGAGTCGTCAATAGTCTGTTTGTTGCTCTCTATGAAAATATGCTTACCCAACTCGTGGAGACTCTTTCTGATATCCCAGTCCTTGCCCTCCTCATTGCACTCTTGTGCGAACTCGTAAATCCAGCGCTCAAGTTCCTCATTAGTAGAAATATCCTCAATCAGAGAGTCTGTGCTCTTGGTCAGCACACTTGCGGTGTCCAACTCGATATTGTAATTAAGGTCAATGCCCAACTCCTTGATAAAGGCACGCAGGATGCGCTGGAAGAACTTGTCGATGGTTAGGATGGTAAAGCGTGAGAAGTCGTGCAGAATATTTGTCTGTATCTGCGTTGCTCGGCGGATAATCTCATCTTGTGAAAGACCCAGGTCGCGCTGGAGGTCCTTCATGTAGTCGCTGCCTGCGGGATTGGTGATAAGTTCGTTCAACTTCTCCAGAATGCGGCTCTTCATCTCCTCGGTAGCCTTGTTGGTGAAGGTCACGGCGAGGATTGCACGATAAAGATATGGCTTTGTGGGGAAGTGCTTCACCACATCGTGAACAAACTTGTAAGCCAATTGGTATGTCTTACCAGCACCGGCGCTGGCACTTAAAATCTTTGCTCTCATAATTCTCTATCGGTTGCAAATTGGTTTGAAGTTACAATATTCGCATACTTTGCCGCTCTCCTGCTTTGGACAGCGCGCGAATGGCTGTGTGGGGTCGAACAACTCGTTGAGTTTCGCTCTCAACTGCTGCTCAAACTCTGCGGCGTAGTCGTTGTAGAAGACTGGTATTGAAGTCGTTCTAGGGTTTCCGTTATCTGTGAATTGACCCTCGATGGCCTTCTTGTGTGTGATTTGCGGAGTGTATTTGTTATCGTACATCATGCGGGCAAAGTAGAGTGCGGGTTGCACATCCTGCTTGAATTTGTTCTTCAAGACCATCGAGTACATCATCGTCTGCAAGATATATTGCATCGTTGTTCGATTGTCACCATTAAAAATCTCTTCAATGGTGTTGAATGTCATGGACTTTTTAGAACCAGCCTTGTAGTCGATTACTCTCAAAGTTCCATTGTCGAGCGAGTCCACGCGGTCGGTACGACCTCCAATGTGAACCATACGGCCGTCACCCAAGTCAAACGGCGTACATACCGTTTTTTCTATAATTTTCAGCGCAAAATTATCGTGTTCTGTATCGTATGTGATAATGTTCTTGGCGTATTGGATGACTGTGCGCTGTATCAGCTTCAACTGACCGGTGTACTCCTCGCGAGAAGCCTTTGGGTTGTTGAGGAAGTTCTTGTTCAGCGCCTCTACTACCGCCTTGGAAATCTGCTCCTCGCTAATGAGTTTCAGCAGTTTGCCTGGGTGATGCTCGCGCTCAATCGACTCGTAAAGACTCTCCATCGCATCGTGCAGGATAAGTCCGAAAATGCGGTTATCCACCTCCTCGCTCAACTCCTCAGGGTCCTTCAACTTTGCGATTGCCGAGAAATAGAATCGCATAGGGCAGGCGATGTAGTGAGAGAATGCCGAAGGTGACAGATACTTTTTCTCATCATCGAAGTATCGCTGCAACTTCTCCAGCACCTCGCCGCTCTTCTCCACAACGGTCTCCTCGGGCTCGACGATAGCGACATCCACGCCCACCTTCACGCGCTCAGGCTGATAAGGTGACTCATAGTCAAGCTGATAGATATAACGGCTCTGCTCACCCGTGGTCTTGTCATCGGCGTGAGAGCAGTAGAGCATATCCACTCGCTTTGCGCGCTGGATGAGTCGGTAGAAGTAGTATGCGTAGACGCCTTCGTGGTGTTCGGGTGTAGGTATGCCGTATGCCGCACGCAGGTTGTAGGGGATGAACGATGAAGCTCCCATAGTGTTGCCTGGGAAGTTGTCGTCATTCATCGAGAGAATGATAACATTCTCAAAATCAATGTTTCGCGTCTCCAGAATACCCATCACCTGCAAGCCCTGCAAAGGCTCGCCGCTGAATGGTATGCGGATGGTCTGCAGGTGGCGGCGAAGAAGTGAATTGTAGATTGATGTAGTAATCTCTATATTGCACTTGTTCAGGCAGTTGTCAAGCTCTTGGATGTTCTTTGCAAGGATTGACATATACGCCAGCTTCAGCGATCTCTCCTCACACTCCGAAGCCTGCTCCGAAAGGGTCTTCAGTACTTTAAGTAAATATTGAGTTAACTCCTTATAACCCTCTGTTGGAGAGAATATTGTCTCCAATAACTCTACGCCCTCAAAAAGCGACTTGTTGACACGCATCATTCTGCTGTCAAGAATCTCCTTGTGCTTGGCTTGTGCAATCTCGCTGATTGAGTCCACGATGTATGGGTGGGTGAGAATGCCCACTGCATCAATGTGGTAGAATGTGGTATTGCCGTTGCTGTTACGCTTGTTATTCTGCAATTCGATAAGGCGCTCAAGGAATGAGTATGCGATGGTCTGTCGCAAGGGGTAGCCCATTGTGACATTGATATTATCCTGCACCTCCTCGGGCAAAGAGTGGAGCAGAGGCATCAGCAACGACTCGTCGGTCAGGACAATCGCAGTCTTCTTGCCGAACTTCAGATCGGGAGAAATCTCACGCAAAAGAGTGTTCACATACTTGCACTGAACGGCATTTGAAACTGTAGAAATGGCTTTCACTTCCTTCTTGATTTCAAGGAAGTTGTTGTGGCTCACCTCAAGCGTTTCTGGATATAGGCGCAGATTCTCACGCAGGAAGCGGCCAGCCTCCTGTTCACTATGTTTTGTATAGTAGTCATCGTAGTCCCAGAAGAAGTCGCACTCGCAATTGTTCTTCAAGTACTTCAGCACTCGCTTCTCGCACTCTGAAAGGGCGTTGAAACCGATGAAAACATAGTGGCGCGATGTGTCGATTGCCGACTCGCCGCGCTCAATCTTCTCCGCTGCCATTCTGTAAATCTTACCCGTATAGGCGAGCTTCATCTGCTCCATTCTCAGCTGGAAAGCCTTGTAGATAGGCGCCAGCGAGGTCCAGATGGTGAGGAACTTCTGCTTCTCGTCGGAGAGTTTTTCCTTGTCGGAGAAGTTGCTCCAGAATGCGTTGATAATCTGGCGCATCTCGGGTGTGAGATATGAAAGGTCAGCCTCCAGTTCCTTCAGGTCGTAGATGTTGCGGAATAGCATCTCCGCATCGATAATGTACTTGTCAATAAGGTCGAAATCACCCAACAGCATCTCGCCCCAGAAGTAGAACTTGTCGAAAGTCTCTTGTGGGTGGTGCTTTTGGTAGATGCTGAATAACTCGGTGATAAGCAAAATCTTCTCGCCGACCTCGATTGTAGCGCCCTGACTCATAATGTCATCCATCGAGATGTAGGATGGTTGCCAAATGGGCTTCTCAATCAACTTCGACAGAGTGTCCGAGAAGAATAGTCTTGCACGCTGTGAGGGGAAGACTAGTGTAAGCGACGAAATATCGTCGCCGTATTGCTTATAAAGCTTTTCGGCGACTTCGAAAAGGAAAGAATGTTGCATGGTGATTTAAATTTACCACGAACTTAGCAAAAAAAATCGACTTTTGCAACTATTCTCCGTACTAAATTAGTCAAATGATTGCATACCCGATTGAGCGATGCGTATAATGCGCTGATACTCATCGGGACTGAGCTCCATAAAGAAATAGTGGATAGGATCGATGCGGATTTCGTTGTAGCGCACCTCGTAATGAAGGTGTGGCGCAAGCGACAGACCTGAGTTACCCGAAAGGGCGATGATGTCACCTCGCTGCACCTTCTGACCGCGTCTTACACCCACACTCAGGAGATGGCTGTAAGATGTCTTGTAGCCGTTGCCGTGATTGATGACAATGGTCTTACCGAGTGTCGAGTTCTTGTCGGAGATATCCTCCACTACGCCATCTGCGGTGGCGAAGATGCTCGAGCCCTCACCCACGGTGTAGTCCACGCCCTGATGTGATTTCAGAGTGCGGTAGAATGGGTTAAGTATTGTTCCATAACCAGCGGTGAGCAGCGTGAGTTGCTTGTTTAGTACGGGCTGGATTGATGGAATGTTGTTGATCGTTGAGCCAATCTTCTCGCTCAAGTCGTTGATATTGTGCCACGAAGCCTCCAGCTTGTCGGTCTGCTTTGCAAGCAGGTCAATGCGTTCCGAGAGCTCGCTTGAGAGTTGCTGTTTGCTCTCTGAGATGTTCTTCTCCTGTGTTGCCACGCGCTCCTCCTGACGCTCGATGTCAAGGTCGTATGGGTCGGTCTCAAAGAGGATGCGGAAGACGCTCTGGTCACGCAGGGTGATGTTGTCGAGTATCATCTCCAGAGAGTCATAACGCTCGCTCAAGAGTTTGTACTCGGCTTGAATGCGGTCGGTCTGCTCACGCATACGATGCTCCTCGGGGGTGTCGAAGAGTAGTGCGAAGCAGACATAGTAGAGTAATGCCGCTCCTATCCAAGCCAAGAGCTTGAACAGAAGTGCTATGGCGCGCTGCTTGGGTGTGCGTCGTTTTATGTTGTCTCTTTGCTCCATACTATTCTGCCTCGTAGTTTGCCTCCTGAATCTGGTTCATCAGGCTCTTGTAAGCCTCCGCCGACATATTGCGGTCGAAGTAGTTGATAGGGTTTACATGTGAGCGCTTGTAGATGACCTCGTAGTGGAGGTGTGGTGATGTCGAGACGCCCGTATTACCCATATCGGCGATTAACTGGCCGCGAGTGATGGTGTCACCCTTCGAGATGTGAATCTTGTTCAGGTGGGCGTATCGTGTCTTATATCCAAATCCGTGATTGATAACTATTTGCGTGCCGTAGCCGTGGCGTGCGCGGCTGTAATCAACGCTCTCGACCACGCCGTCGCCCGTAGCGAAGATAGGGTCGCCGATTCTGCCGGGCATATCCACTCCGCTATGGAACTTCCAACGACGATATACGGGGTGCATACGATAACCGAAAGCGCCAATCTTGTTACGCATCTTCGAGCGGTCGATAGGCCAGATGGCGGGGATGGCAGTAGAAAACTTTTCCTTGTCGCGCGAGAGGAGTTGCAACTCATCCATCGACTTCGACTGGAGGTAGAGACTGCGAGCCAACTGGTCGAGTTCCTCCCACGCCTGACGGATGGTGGGGGTGTAGTTGCCGCCGTCGATATGGGCATACTTGCTCTCCTCGTAAGGGTTGTAGATGCCCTCGATTGAGAGTGTGTCGGTCGAGAAGAGTGGGCGATAGACAAAGTTGTCGCGGTGCTTAATCTGCTCAAGTTTGCTCTGCGAGTTGCGTATTCTGCTTCGCAGCACCTCATATTTAAGTTTCAACTCTCGGTTTTCGTTCGCCAGACGGAACATCTTTGGCGTGAAGAAAAGTGACGAGAAGATGAGGTTTACGATAGAGACCAGAATGAAGCCAATCAGCAGATTTCTTATCAAACGGTATGAACGCAGGCGGTGAATGAGGCTTTTTCCCTCACTCTGCACTCGATTTATACTCTTTTTTTTGCCCATACCTTATAAAATGTCTCGTTTGTGGTGCAAATTTAGCGTAAAATGTGTAATTTTGCAATCTGTATTCGGTTTAATAACGAAATAAGAAGCAAAAATTATATACAATGGAATCAAACAAAATCAGACAAGCATTTCTTGATTTCTTCCAGAGCAAGGAGCACGCAATCGTTCCTTCGGCTCCAATGGTTGTGAAGAATGACCCTACATTGATGTTCACCAATGCAGGTATGAACCAGTTTAAGGATATCTTTTTGGGCAATGCGCCTCGTAAGTTTGCTCGTGCGGCAGATACACAGAAGTGTCTGCGTGTGTCGGGTAAGCACAACGACTTGGAGGAGGTAGGTCACGACACCTATCACCACACAATGTTCGAGATGCTCGGTAACTGGTCATTCGGCGACTATTTCAAGAAGGAGGCTATCGCTTGGGCGTGGGAACTCTTGACCGAGGTTTATGGTCTGGACAAGAGCCGTATGTATGCTACCGTGTTCGAGGGCTCTCAGGAGGATGGCGTACCATTCGACCAGGAGGCTTATGACTATTGGAAGCAGTACTTGCCAGAGGATCATATCATCCGCGGTAACAAGCACGATAACTTCTGGGAGATGGGCGAGACAGGTCCTTGCGGTCCTTGTAGCGAGATTCACATCGACCTTCGCGACGCAGAGGAGATTGCCGCAAAGCCAGGTCGTGAGATGGTGAATATGGGTCACCACCTTGTAATCGAGATTTGGAACCTTGTATTCATGCAGTTCAACCGCAAGGCAAACGGCGAGTTGGAGTCGTTGCCGGCAAAGCATGTTGATACAGGTATGGGCTTCGAGCGTCTGTGTATGGCTATGCAGGGCAAGAAGTCAAACTACGATACTGATGTATTCCAGCCAACAATCGCTCGCATCGCTGCGATGGCGGGCAAGAAGTATGGCGAGGATGAGAAGTCGGATGTTGCGATGCGTGTAATCGCTGACCACTTGCGTGCTATCGCATTCTCAATCGCTGACGGCCAGTTGCCAGCAAACGCAAAGGCAGGTTATGTTATCCGCCGCATCTTGCGCCGCGCCGTTCGTTACGGTTACACTTACCTCGGTTTCAACGAGCCTACACTCTGCAAGTTGGTTCCAGGCTTGGCTGACCAGATGGGTCACCAGTTCCCTGAACTCAAGCAGCAGCAGACTCTCATCGAGCGCGTAATCGAAGAGGAGGAGGCATCATTCTTGCGTACTTTGGCTACTGGTATCAACCTCCTTGAGCGCGAGATTGCAAAGGTTGGCAAGGGTGGCCAGATTGCAGGTAAGGATGCATTTGAGCTTTACGATACATTCGGTTTCCCAATCGACCTTACAGAACTTATCGCTCGCGAGCAGGGTGTGACAGTTGATTTGGAGGGCTTCGAGAAGGAGCTTCAGGCACAGAAGGAGCGTTCGCGCAACGCCGCTGCACAGGATATCGACGACTGGCAGGAGTTGCGTCAGGCAGCGCAGTGCGAGTTCGTGGGTTATGACAACCTCACAGCACCAATTCGCATAGCACGCTACCGTCGTGTGACATCAAAGGGTAAGACTACATTTCAGTTGGTATTCGACCAGACTCCATTCTACGGCAACGCAGGTGGTCAGATTGGTGACACTGGTTACATTGATAACGGCGAGGAGAAGATTGACATCATCGCAACCGAGAAGGAGAACGGCTTGATTATCCACATTGTGAACAAACTTCCAGAGAACATCGAGGCAGAGTTCACAGCCGTAGTCGATGCCGAGAAGCGTCAGGCAGCGGCTAACAACCACACTGCAACCCACCTCTTGGATCAGGCGTTGCGTCAGGTGTTGGGTACTCATGTTGAGCAGAAGGGTTCTATGGTTACTCCACAGGGCTTGCGTTTCGACTTCTCTCACTTCCAGAAGGTGACTCCAGAGCAGTTGCGTGAGGTTGAGAAGTTGGTGAATAAGTCTATCCGCGCTAACCACCCATTGGAGGAGAACCGTGAGGCTACAATGGAGGAGGCTAACGCTATGGGTGCTATCGCACTCTTCGGTGAGAAGTATGGCGACAAGGTGCGCGTGGTTAAGTTTGGTGACTCTGTTGAGTTGTGTGGTGGTACTCACACATCTGCTACTGGTACAATCGGTGTCTTTAAGATTGTAGGCGAGAGCGCAATCTCGGCTGGTGTGCGCCGTATCGAGGCTGTGACATCAGAGCGTGCCGAGGAGATGCTCTACGGCATCGAGGACCAGATTCGCAATGTAGCCGAGTTGGTGAATAATCCAAAGGTGGAGGTTGCTATCAAGAAGATGATTGAGTCTAACGAGGCTTTGCAGCGTGAGATTGACCAGTTGCACAAGGAGCAGATTGACGGTATGGTCGAGAAGATTGTGGCAAAGCGCAACCCCGAGGAGAAGTATTTCTTCGTTGCTCGCCAGATGCCATACGCATCAAATATGATTAAGGACCTCGCTTACGCATTGCGTGCAAAGGTTTCTGATATCGTGATGGTGCTTGGTAATGTGTCAAACGACAAGCCAACGCTCACAATTATGCTCGGCGATGAGATTGTTGCAAAGGGCGTAGATGCTGGTGCTGTTGTTCGCGAGGCTGCCAAGGTGATGAACGGTGGCGGTGGCGGTCAGAAGTTCTTTGCTACTGCGGGTGGTAAGAACCCTGACGCATTGCAGGCTGCAATTGACAAGGCTGTGGAGATTATCCGCGAGAAACTCAACGCCTAATTTACTTTAGAGAGATTTTAACGAAAAATAATACAAACAATGGACAAGAAAGTTTTATTGATGATTCTCGATGGTTGGGGAATCGGTAACGGTACAAAATCGGATGTTATCTCTACAATGCATCCTGCCTACATCTCGGCTATGACCGAGCAGTATCCTCACGCGCAGTTGCGTACCGATGGTGAGAATGTAGGTTTGCCAAATGGTCAGATGGGTAACTCGGAGGTGGGTCACCTCAATATCGGTGCTGGCCGCGTGGTATATCAGGACTTGGTGAAGATTAACCGCGCTTGTGCCGACAACTCAATCTTTGAGAACGAGGAGATCGTGAAGGCTTTTGAGTATGCAAAGGCTAATGGCGTGAATGTTCACTTCATGGGTTTGACTTCTGATGGTGGTGTTCACTCTTCAATCGAGCACCTCTACAAACTCGCCGAGATTTCAAAGCACTACGGCATCGAGAACACATTTGTTCACTGCTTTATGGATGGTCGTGACACCGACCCAAAGAGCGGTAAGGGCTTTATCGCTGATGTAGAGGCTAACCTCGCAAAATCGACCGGTAAGATTGCCTCTATCATCGGTCGTTACTACGCTATGGACCGCGATAAGCGTTGGGAGCGTGTTAAGGTTGCTTACGACTGCTTGGTGAATGGTGTTGGTGAGGCTTCATCTGATATGGTGGAGGCTATGCAGCGTTCATACGACGAGGGTGTGACCGACGAGTTCGTTAAGCCAATCGTTCGCATCGACGAGAACGGCGAGGTTATCGGCCGCATTAAGCCAAACGACCTTGTTATCTTCTACAACTACCGCAACGACCGCGCAAAGGAGATTACAATCGTCCTCACACAGGAGGATATGCCAGAGGAGGGTATGCACACAATGCCTCTCTACTACTGCTGTATGACTCCATACGATGCAAAGTTCGAGGGCTTGCACATCTTGTTCGATAAGGAGAATGTACGCAACACAATCGGTGAGTATGTATCTTCACTTGGTCTTTCGCAGTTGCGTATCGCCGAGACTGAGAAGTATGCCCATGTGACATTCTTCCTCAATGGTGGTCGCGAGACAGAGTTCGAGAACGAGTCTCGTATCTTGGTGGCATCTCCAAAGGTTGCAACTTATGACCTCCAGCCAGAGATGAGCGCTTACGAGGTTAAGGATAAGTTGGTGGAGGCGTTGGGCTCACAGAAGTTCGACTTCATCTGCTTGAACTTCGCTAACGGCGATATGGTTGGCCACACTGGTATCTATGAGGCTATCGAGAAGGCTGTGAAGGCTGTTGATGAGTGCGTATCAGAGGTAGTGGAGGCTGCGAAGGCTAACGGCTACGAGGTTGTGATGATTGCTGACCACGGTAACGCCGACAACGCAGTGAACGAGGATGGCTCACCTAACACAGCACACTCACTCAACCCAGTGCCAATCGTGGTTGTTTCTGATCGCGTAGCAAAGGTAGAGGATGGTATCTTGGCAGATGTTGCTCCAACAGTATTGAAGTTGATGGGCTTGCCACAGCCAGCCGAGATGTCAGGTAAGGCATTGGTTGAGTTGAAGTAATATATCTAATATATTATATATATGTAATGCCGCTTGATTTGTCGAGCGGCATTATTTTTTGTAACTTTGTTGTACTTAAAAATTACTTA
>JAFZFR010000110.1 GCA_017555805.1 Alistipes sp.
AGCCACCGAATCCATCGACACGATGCAATCGAGATGGGCAATAAGATTGAGCTCATCGCCGAGCTTCACTTTGCCAAACAGAGCCGTTACATTCTTATATTTAGCCTCCATACGCTGGGCAAACTCAGCCTCAGAGCCACAGCCACCATGGATAAATACTCTCTCATATTCGCCAGCAAGAAGCCCTACAAGCTCCTCGGCCATTGGCTCGGGATAGGTCTTACCTTTGTGTGCCGAGAATGGTGCAACACCAACCCACTTGCCACTCTTCTCGCCCATAGGATTTGGACGCTGCAGAGCCTCCTCGCGTGATACGGGCGCAGGATTCTCGAACTCAAATCCCAATCTACGCAACACATCGCAATATCTTACCACGCTATGCTTCAACGGCACTCCGTTGTGGCTGTTGTAACCCACGCGGAACCACTTCTCGATGCGGCCCTTGCGAATTCTTTCAACCCTACGGCCGGCGAAACGCATCAACCATCGAAGCTGCATTGAACGCAGTACACCGTGAGCATCGGCAAAGGCATCGATTCCAAGGCCAATAAGGTCGCACAACAATCGCCACTCGCCTTTCAGGCCCTTGTGGCGACCATTGGTGTCCACCTCAAAAATCTCTACATCCAATCCCTCGAAGAATGGACGACAAAGAGCACGTGTCACCACTGTTATCTTCACCGATGGATACTCCTCCTTGAAGGCTCTGAGGGTGTGGCTTAGCATAGCCACATCTCCCAAAGCAGAGAGACGCATCACTGCAATATGTTTGGGCAGATTTTTGAGCTTTCGCTCCTCACGTTTTTCAATTCTTCGAGCTTTTCTACTGCTTGCTTCCATAAAGTACGGGGTTAAGTGATGGGTCGTTGTACATCTTCATCTGCTTGTAAGTCTTCATATACTTACGACCCGCCTCTATATCCTCCAACAACTCTTCGATAGCTGTCGAGAGGTCTACCTGCTGCGAAAGGAGTACATCGAGCTTTGCCTGGCAAGCATCCTTGTGAGCCTGATCTACATCCTCACGCTCAACCTCCTGACGCATATGATAAATCTTCAGAGCCAAAATCGACAAACGGTCGATGGCCCACGCAGGAGTCTCGGTATTGATGCGAGCATCGGCTGCAATCTCAATATCCTTGTATT
The DNA here is from genome assembly GCA_017555805.1 of Alistipes sp. GTDB lineage: Bacteria > Bacteroidota > Bacteroidia > Bacteroidales > Rikenellaceae > Alistipes. Next base: position 1,147 of record JAFZFR010000110.1, read on the forward strand.
TATCCAAAAAATAAGAGTCGATATACTCCACCATATCGGTACGTACCTGATTAGAGCTGTCTATACGGCGCTTGATGGCCAACGCATCTACAGGGTCGATATTGGGGTCGCGAATAATATCCTCCAAGTGCCACTGCACAGTGTCAACGAGGTTCTTCTCATAGAGCAACGCATCCAACGAACCTGCCTCATAGGGGTTCTCGAATTTGTGATCAACGTCATCGTAGAGATGATAGTCTGCGATTACTCGGTTGAAGATTTTATTTGCGTTTTCAGTAAACATATAATTAGGTTGTTAATGGTTATTTTCCTACTATATTGCACGCTATTTTTATTGCTTATTACGTCAAAATAGCCTATCTTTGCCTTTGTAGCTAAACACAAAGATAATGATTTTTTATAGAAAAGCAACATATTGGGCCATTTTCGCGCTTCTAATCTGCGCATTTCAGGCCAATGCTCAGACCCGCCAGACCAAGGAGGAGTACATCGAGCGCTACAAACATATCGCTATCGACCACATGGAACGTTACGGTATTCCAGCCAGCATCACTATGGCGCAGGGTCTCCTGGAGTCTGATAGCGGCAACAGCAACCTGGCTCGTCGTTCGAACAACCACTTCGGCATCAAGTGCAAGAAAAACTGGACCGGCCAGAGAGTTTATCACACCGACGACGCCCCCGACGAGTGCTTCCGCAAGTACGAAACCGTGGAGGAGTCTTACGAGGACCACGCTAACTTCCTCGACCAGTCACCACGCTACGACTCGTTGTTTGCCTATGAGGCTACCGACTACCGCAGCTGGGCCCGTGGATTGAAGGCTGCAGGCTACGCCACAGCTCCCGACTACGCACAGCGACTGACCAAAATCATCGAGGACAACAACCTCTACCTGCTCGACCAGGAGAATGGAGCTTCGCTCTACTCCTCTCGTTTCCGCGAGAAGGCTACCGAGGCTGCCCAAGAGTTTGAGCAGAGCAGCAGTGTAAATACTCCCGTTACCACCGAGTCGCGTGTTGACCCCAACGATTATCGCGTGGTGGAGCGCACATACAACGGCTTCAGCGTCTATGCTAACAACGACACTCACTTCGTCATCGCCCGCACGGGCGACACCTTCGAGCAGATTGCCGAGACCTTTGGCCTCACACCCCATTCGATTCGTAAGTACAACGAAATTGATGCCAAAAGTACCGCCGACCCAATCCAGGGCGAGAAGATTTACATAGAGCGTAAGCAAAACCGTTGGAATGGCGAGCAGACCACTCACCGCGTGATGCCAGGCGAGACACTGCAGTCTATCTCGCAAGAGTATGGTATTCGCCTGAGCAAGCTCGCAGCGATGAACAAGCTCAAGGACGATTCGCCACTGCAGCTGGGCGGTCACATCATCTTGCGCAAGTAAGCCGCCGACTGACAGGTTTTGCGATACGGCTTTGCGACAAGAGCTAAAGATAAACTAACCGAATAATCAAGAAAACACTATACGATGGAGCAGAAGAGTCCAATGCGCGAGAAGATTCTCGCCACTATAATCAACAAATCAACGCTCAAACAGCGTATATTCGACAACACATTCTCTACCTTCAACGAGTTGAAGGATGTACTCTTTGAGATTGCATCGGAGCTCGATGACGACCTGGATGGCCGCCTTGATAAGCGTGTGCGCATTGAGTACCGCGATAGAGGCAAGTTCGAGGCACAATTGCAGATTGCAAGCGACCTGTTGATTTTCCAGATGCACACCGACATCTTTGAGTTTGATTCTAACCACATCATCTGGCAGAACAACTATGTGCAGAGCGACCGCGACAACTCATACTGCGGCGTGATAAACATCTATAACTTCCTCTCTGACTCGTTTAAGTTCAACCGTAACGCCGACGAGGGTTACCTGATTGGTCGCATCTTCATCAACCGCGAGAAGGCATTCTTTGTGGAGGGCAAGCGTCAAACATTGGTGCGCCCTATGACATTTGGAAACGCCAAGATTTGCCGCGAGTCACTCATCTCGATTATGGAGTCGGCTATCAACTACGCCATCAACTTCGACCTGTTGATGCCACCTTACGAGGAGAATAAGCGTGTGACTGTTGACCAGTTCAACACCAAGATGGACAACTCGAAGTTCGTCACTGGTAAGCGCGTGGGCTATGACTTCAACGTGGATGATATTTAATTTTCAGGAACGATAATTCTCAAACAGACAAAATAGGAATGAAAAAACTTTTGAAATATGTGGCTGCTGTGGCACTCATCATCGCCTCAGCCGATGCCACAGCACAGAAGACGATGAGCGAGTTGCAGAAGATTACATCGCTCAATCGTGGTGTATATGGACTTGTATCGATGAAGGATGGTGAGCACTACACCGTAAGCCGTGCCGGCTCGGTGTTGCGCTACGCCTATGCCGACGCTGAGAAGTGCGACACTGTGTACAAGGGCCGATTTGCCAGCTACACATTCTCGCCTGCCGAGGATATGATTATCTTGGGCAACAACTATCGTCCTGTGTATCGCCACTCTTCGTATGTCGATTATCAGATTGTACGCCTCGCGGATAAGAGCACAGTGGCTACGCTGAACGATATTCGTGACCTCTCGTTCTCGCCCGACTCACGTATGGTGGCATTTGCCAAGCAGAACGACCTCTACGTTGCGGAGCTTGGTGGCGAGCCTAAGGCTATTACAACCGATGGCGAGTGGAACAAGATTATCAACGGTACTGCCGACTGGGTATATGAGGAGGAGTATGGCTTCACGAAGGCTTACGCTTTCTCGCCCGACTCAAAGAAGATTGCCTACCTTCGTTTCGACGAGAGCCAGGTGCCAATGTTCGAGATGATGCGCTTCGATGGCAAGCTCTACAACACTCCTTACACCTTCAAGTATCCAAAGGCTGGCGATGCCAACTCGAAGGTGGAGTTGTGGCTCTATGACATTGCAACTGGCCAGAAGAGTCGTATCGACACCGGCACTGAGACCGACCAGTATATCCCATTCATTGAGTGGACACCTGCTGGCGAGCTCTACTTCTTCCGCATCAACCGCAAGCAGAACCACTTCGAGGTGGTGCTCTGCAAGAATGATGGCAAGCAGAAGGTGATTTACGACGAGCGCAGCCCAAAATATGTGGAGCGCCCATCATTGGAGATTATCGACTTTATCGATGGCGACCGTTTCTTGGTGCAGAACGAGACTCTCACTGGCTGGAACCACCTCTACCTCTACTCTGTAGAGAAGGGTCTTTTGCACCCTATCACACAGGGCGAGTGGCAGGTTACAAGCGTTGTGGAGAAGACCAAAGACCGCATCTACTATATGTCAACCGAGCAGTCGCCTCTGCGTCGTGACCTCTACTCTGTTGACTACAAGGGCAAGAAGAAGGAGCGTCTTACCGAGCTTGACGGCACATACTCAATCTCGCCAAGCAAGGGTATGAAGTATTATATTTCGAACTTCTCATCTGCTTCGTCAGCTCGTCTGGTGGAGCTTCGCAACGGCAAGGGTGAACTTATCCGCACATTGGTAGATAACAAGGAGCTCAACGAGAAGCTCAAGACTCTGCCTCGCAAGGAGTTCTTCACATTCACAACCGAGCGTGGCGACAAGCTCAACGCTTACATCATCAAGCCAGTCGATTTCGACCCTGCGAAGAAGTACCCAGTGCTTTTGACTCAGTACTCTGGCCCAGGTTCACAGTCAGTTGCCGACAGCTTTGGTATGGGCTGGGAGAGTGTGATGGTTGGTAATGGCTACATCGTGGTATGCTGCGACGGCCGTGGTACAGGCTATATGGGCGAGGCATTCAAGAAGTGCACTTATGGCAATTTGGGCGCACTTGAGGTCGAGGATCAGATTTCATTCGCACGCTATATGGCTAAGCAGCCTTGGATTGATGCAGAGCGCATTGGTATCTACGGCTGGTCATTTGGTGGATTTATGGCTTTGGGTTGCGCATTGAAGGGCGACGGCTTGTTCAAGATGGCTATCGCTGTTGCTCCTGTGACCTCTTGGCGTTACTACGATACAATCTACACCGAGATTTACAACGACCTGCCACAGGATAATCCTAAGGGCTACGACGATAACTCACCTATCAACTTTGCAGACCGTCTGAGCGACCGCACAAAGTTGCTCATCATGCACGGTACGGCCGATGATAACGTACACGTACAGAACACTATGGAGATGTGTCACGCCTTGAATCGTGCTGACAAGCAGTATGATATGATGATTTATCCCGACCAGAACCACTCGATGTATCCATCATATTCGAGCAACATCCGCGTGAAGATGATTGAGTACACATTGCGTAACTTGTAAACCAACTTAAAACAGATAAAACTATGAAAAAGAATCTATTACTCTCGGCTCTCTGTGCTTTGGCAGCCACAGCTACCCTCTCGGCACAGGCTCAGGAGCAGGCGACCTCAGCGCCATACAAATATGAGTTTACGATAGTGAAGGAGAACCCTGCAACACCCGTAAAGGACCAGGCCAGCACAGGTACTTGCTGGTGCTTCGCTACTAACTCGTTCATCGAGTCGGAGCTTCTGCGTACGGGCAAGGGCGAGCACGACCTCTCGGAGATGTTTGTGGTGCGTCACAACTATGTTCGTCGTGTGAAGGATAACCTCCTGCGTCGTGGCAAGGGCAACATCGGCCCTGGTAGCATTGCTCATATGTATATTTGGGTGATGAAGAATGTGGGTATTATCCCCGATGAGGTTTACAACGGCATCAACTACGACTCGAAGCGTCACAACCACGACGAGCTCAACACCTGGATCAAGTCAATCAACGCCACTGCGGTTGAGATGAAGAAGCCTATGCCAGCCGAGATTCTCGATGGCGTGTTGGATGCATATCTTGGTAAGGTGCCCGAGACTTTCACATACCAGGGCAAGGAGTACACCGTTGAGAGCTTCACAAAGGCTATGGGCTTGAATGCTGACGACTATGTTGAGATTACAAGCTTCACACACCACCCATTCTATGAGAAGGTGTTGGTGGAGGTGCCCGACAACTGGGACCA
>JAFZFR010000111.1 GCA_017555805.1 Alistipes sp.
ACGAGTATATTTGTCGCCATTCTTACGGGCGTTGTACACAATAACACCATTCTTTACACTATGCGGTATCTTTGTAATATCGGTATTGTCAAATGCCGATTGCCCCTCCTTAATATCCGCAATCCAAGATTCCATACGAGGCGAATATTTCCTAAAGTTATGATAAATATCATCTTCGGAAATTTCACCCATCTTCTTTAACGATGGCAAATGACCAATAATTTGTCTTAATGTTCTCTCAGGCTGCTTGTCGGGGAAAATATCATATGGAGTGACCTCTTTCAAATCTTTACGAACACCAATAACTAATGTTCTTGTTCGACTTGATGGATTACCATAATCTTTGAAGTTTACGACTTGATAGAGGATATTGTATGTTCCCGACAAGTTAGCCTCAATAGCATCTTTAATTGACTTGTCTTGACCATCAACATCGGTACATACAGATGTAAGGAAAGCTCTAACATTCTCAAATATAAAGAACTTAGGCTTAATCTGTTGTGTCATTTTTATAGACTCAACAACCAACGAGTTGCGTTTTAACTCATCTTTCTTCTTGTGGTTAGCAACAGACATACCCTGACAAGGAGGCGTTGCAATCAACACATCCAAATCTGTTAGATTAAATCCTCTTCCCCACATTGCTAACTCCGCAAAAACTTTATCTTTCGTTTCTTGCGTAGTCATATCGCCACAAATATATCCGCTGTTATAAACGCATTTCTGATTGAATTTCTGAATCTTCAATCTGCGTTCCAACAACTCAACCGTAGCGACACAATAGAAGCCCTCCTCCTTGAAGCCATAGCAACCAACTCCTGCACTGCTGAATAGGCTGACATATGTCCTCAATCCATATGCAGAACGCCTATCTGCTAATAGCATTTCGGGGACTTCCAACTCTGGGTATAATTTCACTTTAGCCATATTAACCTATTCTTCTTAAATTCTCAGCAGCCATTAAAAGAGCTTCCGATGCGACAATATGTTCGTCAGATACCATATCAGTTACCTTGTCGGCAAGCCACAATGTAAGGAGGTCTGTCATCTCTACATGAAACATCTCCGACAATATTGCTACTTGTTCTTTCTTGGCTCTGCGTTCACCTTTTTCTATCTTACAATATGTTGCAGTGTCTATATCAAGAGCTGCGGCAATCTGCCTTTGTGGCATTTGGTTTTGAATGCGTAACTCTTTTATTTTCTCTGTAAACAGCATGTTACTTATTTTTGTCTTGACGTTATTTGGCAAAGGTAATGAATTTAATCCATATTTACACCTTATATTATATAAAAAAATTAAGGCGATGTGCAATTGTGCTTTCCGTGCTTTCCGTGCTTTCTGTATCGTTGTTTCTAAATCTATCATTTCGCCAGCCAATGGCTGACGATAACAAAGTTTAGTTTATCCCGTTGGCTATATATCCAAAACAGACTAAACTTTGGCAGCACTCAAAAATAGATGCTGGCGAAAAGAGAAAGACGCTTAATCTTCTTTTTTCGCCAGCATTTGTCTTAAAAAATCAAAAAAAATACACCCAACCTTGATTTTTGGGTGTAAAAATGGGTGTAAATCTCGTAACTACTTGATTTACACCCTTATTGGCGGAGAGAGAGGGATTCGAACCCCCGGAGCCTCGCAGCTCAACGGTTTTCAAGACCGCCGCAATCGACCACTCTGCCATCTCTCCAAGCGCAAAAGTAGAACACTTTTTTTAATTGACCAAATATTTTACAAAGTTTTTTTAAAAAATTTTTATTAAGTAAAAGCAAAGTATTCATTATCAACAAAAAAACTATCAATTCTTTGTGCAAATTAAAAAAATGTCTTATATTTGTATTACATATCATAACCTACAAATACTAAAACTATCCATCTAATATGAACAAGTCACAGTTAATCAACGCAGTAGCAGAGCAGACAAATTTAACCAAAAATGATGTTAAAAAGGCGATAGATGTTTTTTTTGACATAGCGGAGCAAAAATTACAGCAGGGAGACAAGATTGTTATCTCGGGTTTCGGTGTTTTCTCCGTTGCTCAGGTGTCGGAACGTGTGGGTCGAAATCCACGTACAGGTGAGCAGGTGCGAATCCCAGCACGTCGTAGCGTGCGTTTCCGTTCAAGCATGGAAATCGAGTAGCTGGCTGTATAGTCCTGAGAGGAGGTCGCTAAAATCAAGCGTACCTCCTTTTTTTGTGCCTCGTACCGTCGTGAAAAAGGCGCTACGTTAGATATGCTCCCACTGAACAGCCGTACATCTATTTATATATAATTGGTATTTACATATAAAATATCTACCTTTGTGCCCCGTATGAAAATCACTCCGCAGAGGGTGAAGCAACCTAAACACCTAATATAGAAATGGCAAACCTTGAATTTGAAAAGCAGTTGCGCCGCATGGAGCGCGACGGAGTCATCACCCGTAAACAATTCCTGCAACTCATGGCCGTGGCGGGAGCGTTCCTCGCACTCGGCACCGATAAGGCATACGCCGCTAAGAGCAGTGTTCGTGCACGTATTGTCATCGTAGGTGGCGGTGCAGCGGGTATCAGCATGGCTTCGCGCTTGAAGCGTGCGTTGCGCGAGCCCGACATTACACTCATCGACCCCAGCCAAAAGCACTTCTACCAGCCCGGCTTCACGCTCATCGGTGGTGGCGTCTATGGCAAGGACGAGGTGTGGCGCGCGCAGGAGGATTGCATGCCTAAGGGTGTTAAGTGGGTGAAGGATGTGGTCACACTCGTTCACCCCACGCAGAACAGGGTCGATACGGCCCACAGTGGCTCTTTTGACTACGACTTTATGGTTCTCGCACCGGGTGTGAAGTACGATTGGAGTCGCATCGAGGGTATCACCTATCAGACCATTGGCGAGGGCAACGCTCACACCATCTACGATTGGCGTGGCGCGCAGATGACGTGGCCGGCGATGCAGGAGTTTGCTCGCAAGGGTGGTCGTGGCGTATTCTGCGACACCTACACCAAGCATAAGTGCGGTGGTGCGCCAAAGAAGATTTCGCTTCTCACGTGGGACAACGCCCGCAAGGAGGGCACAACCGACCGCATCGACATGCACTACTATACGGGTAGCACGTCGCTCTATAACGTGCCTCACTTTACGCCTCGTTTGGAGGAGATTTATCGTGAGCGCAATATCCCCGTCGAGACGCAGTGTAAGTTGCGCGCTATCGACACCCATGCCAAGAAGGCCTACTTCGACCAGACTGTGAAGACGGCCGATGGTGTGGAGAGCATTAAGAAGATTGTTGCCGAGTACGACTTTATGCACTTCCTCGTGCCACAGTGTGCGCCCGACTTCGTGCGTGAGTCGGGGCTCAGCTGGACCTCAGGCTCGCTCGCTGCCGACGGCTGGGCTATGGCCGACAAGGAGACGCTGGTGCATCAGACCTACCCCAATATCATCTGTCTGGGCGACTGCGCCGGCATACCCACCTCGAAGACCTCGGCCGCCATACGCAAGCAGTTACCCATCGCTACTGCTAACCTCATCTCGCTCATGGAGGGTCGTGCGCCCGAGGCTATCTACAACGGCTACGCAGCGTGTCCTATCGTTACGGAGTATGGCAAGGTGCTTATGTGCGAGTTCGACTACGACAAGAAGGAGCAGATTTCGTTCCCCCTCTCGCTGCTCGATATGTCGAAGGAGCAGTGGGTGGCGTGGCTCTTGAAGGTCTATGCGCTGAAACCTATCTATTTCGAGCTGATGCTTCGAGGCCTCTATTAGTAGAAATTGCTTAACTGTTATAACCGCCTAACTCTTTGTTGGGCGGTTTTTTTGTGGTCGTTGCGCGAGCAGGAGGAGCGTAAATAATATAAGTAGTATATATATGGCTATGCACCAGCCTCGGCCGATTGTAACATCGAGGCTCAATATGTCGCTCTCTGCGGCCCACTGCGCGAGCGTGTTCATCGCCCCTGCTGCGTGCTCTATCGCCCAGCGTGCCACGCCTTCAAGCAAGGGCAGGGGTACGAGCACCCACA